>JBBDIG010000033.1 GCA_040880525.1 Bacteroidia bacterium | reverse complement strand
ATCCAAGCCCAACTCTCCACATTGGTGGAAACTTTGAGCACTCTATGATGCCGGGATACTACTACCTTACCTACCAGGCTGAAGATGAAGATGGAAATTTATCTAAAGAGCTTGTAAGAACGATCCGGGTGAGCACTGAAAGCACCGCCATTGAGGAAGAAGGGTTGGGCCAATATGTTCAGGTATTCCCCAACCCCAGCAACGGACGCTTCCAAATCCGGATGAACCTGCCTGAGAGCCAGCACGTGAGAATCGAAGTAGTGAATGCCCTGGGCAAAGTCATCCAGCGCGTAGCCGATGCCAACATCTCCAGCGCTGACTATCAGGTAGACGTCTCCTCCGTCAGCAGCG
Source organism: Bacteroidia bacterium (assembly GCA_040880525.1). NCBI lineage: Bacteria > Pseudomonadati > Bacteroidota > Bacteroidia > Bacteroidia bacterium. The sequence continues at coordinate 121,102 of JBBDIG010000033.1, read as the reverse complement.
GACTCTACTTCGTACGCATCGAAACTGACAACGACCGAATGATGCACAAAATCAATATTGTCAGATAAATCCTGAGTTCATTTTAACTCATATTTAAAAACCCGGTAGCTGTTGAAGCTACCGGGTTTTTTTGTGAGAGGATTTTGAATGAGAATTTCTCAACAACAATTTTTGGGAATTATGCGGGACTAAATTTTCTACCAGGAATACCTCTGTATACACTTTCTAATTGATAAAGAGGATACAGTACTTCGGAAGCTCATTTTCCGAATTTCTGAATGAGCCACAGCAAAAGGCTCAGAACAATGCTGATGAGCAGCATCGTAACCCACGGGAAATATATCTTCACATTCTCACGCTCTATCTTCACATCCCCAGGGAGATTGCCAAACCAGCCAAAGTGGTCATCCAAAAGCCAGAGAATAGCTCCGATCATCATGATGACTGCACCAATGATGAATAGATATTTCCCCATCTGCTGCATTTTTTAGGATACTCGATTTATTGAACAATGATTTTAGAATATCCATTAGTATTAATAAACAATCTATATCCAAAACCTATGGGAACACTGAAAAATCAACAGGACGAAAAGTCAAAAATGCAGAAGGATAAAAAGGCTGAAGAAGAATTCCGGAAGCAAAAATCTCAGAAAAAGAACTTCAAGGAAGAAAAGGATAAAGCGGCTCAAAAAGATAAAGGGATGGAACGAAATCCATACAAGCCCATTCCTCCTACCAACAGCTAAATTACCTCAGCGAACGGTTGCCTCCGGCTAACCTTCAGCAGTCAATTTCTTGTAGCGGGTGCGTTTAGGTCCGTCTTCTCCAAGGCGCTGCCGTTTATTATCCTCATACTCTGAATAACCTCCTTCAAAGAAAAAGACACGGGAATCGCCTTCGAAAGCCAATATATGCGTAGCGACACGATCAAGGAACCACCGGTCGTGCGTAATCACCACGGCACAACCTGAAAAATTCTCCAGTCCTTCTTCCAGTGCCCGCAAAGTATTCACGTCAATATCGTTGGTTGGCTCATCAAGCAGGAGAACGTTCGCTTCCTGCCGAAGGGTCAATGCAAGATGAAGACGATTTCGCTCTCCGCCTGAAAGCGTTCCGACTTTCTTATTCTGATCTGCTCCGCTGAAGTTGAACCAGCTCATATATGCCCGGCTGTTAATCTTACGCTTGCCAAGCTCTACCCATTCATTTCCACCTGATACTGCTTCCCAGACATTTTTATTGGGATCTAATTCCGTATGTGCCTGATCAACATAGGCTATTTTCACGGTCTCTCCTATCTGGAATGTTCCCTCGTCAGGTTTTTCTTCTCCCATGATCATCCTAAACAGCGTAGTCTTTCCTGCCCCGTTGGGTCCGATGATTCCTACAATTCCGGCTGGGGGCAGGCTGAATTCGAGGTTTTCAAAAAGGAGATTATCTCCGAAGCCTTTGGACACTTGGTGCGCCTCTATCACCTTGTCCCCTAATCTTGGACCATTGGGAATGTAAATTTCCAGCTTATCCAGTGCCTCTTTGCCTTCCTCTTTCTGCAATTTTTCATAGGCTTTCAGGCGGGCTTTCGATTTTGCATGACGGGCTTTCGGGGCCATGCGCACCCACTCCAGTTCACGCTGCAGGGTCTTCATGCGTTTGCTTTCGCCCTTCGTTTCCTGCGCCAGGCGGTTTTGCTTCTGCTCCAGCCAGGACGTATAATTTCCTTTCCAGGGAATGCCCTCTCCCCTGTCCAGTTCAAGGATCCATCCTGCCACGTTGTCAAGGAAATACCTGTCGTGGGTAACGGCTATAACGGTTCCGGGATATTGTTGCAGGTGCTGCTCCAGCCATTCCACTGATTCTGCATCAAGATGGTTGGTAGGTTCATCCAGCAAAAGGATGTCAGGTTTGGAAAGTAACAAGCGGCAAAGCGCTACCCGTCTTGCCTCTCCACCAGAAAGATTCTTTATCGTACGGTCACCTTCTGGCGTGCGGAGTGCTTCCATCGCCCGTTCCAGCTTTCGGTCCAATTCCCACGCGTCATTCTGTTCAATCAGTTCCTGTACTTCACCCTGGCGTTCCAACAGTTTATTCATTTCGTCAGGACCCATAGGCTCCGAAAACTTCATGCTGATGTCCTCATATTCTTTTAGTAGAGCCACAACTTCCTTTACGCCTTCCTCAATAATCTGGCGCACTGTTTTATCCGGGTCCAGTTTGGGCTCCTGCGGAAGGTAGCCTACGGTATATCCTGCTGAAAAATTTACCTCGCCATTAAAGGATTTCTCCTCTCCCGCAATAATTCGCAACAATGTAGACTTACCAGAGCCGTTGAGGCCAATAATGCCGATTTTGGCTCCATAAAAAAAGGAAAGATAAATGTCCTTCAGTACCTGCTTAGCTGGCGGGTATGTCTTACTCACATTTACCATTGAAAATATAATCTTGTTATCTGCCATTTTTGGAGTTGGTGGTGTATTGTTAAAAAAGGCTGCAAAATTAGGCTTTAGAACCCAATTTTAACTTCCGGGGGATTAGGGCATATCCTATTTTGTCAATAAATACCCACATAATAAATTGTACTTCCTGAACTGCTCCGGCTCTAAAAATCCGGCATAACGCATTGTATTCCTTCCTGATAAATTTCATGATCAACCAAATCAACAATACGATGGTTAAAACTATATCTCTAAAAATATTTGTATATTATGCCGCCATCACAATTTAAAAAAGCGCATTTATGAAGCTTCGAAACAACCACCTCATGATCTATTATGATCCTTCATCAAGTCTCGGACGCAAAACGCTGGCTTATGCCCATACGCTGACGCGGCATGTGCAGGCCGTGGAATATCACAAAAATCCTTTTACGGGCCGAATCTGGAAGGATCTGTTATTTATGCTGCAACTGCAACCCAAGGAACTGCTGAACAAGGCTCATCCGCTCTATCAGCAAAAAGTACGGGGTTGGGAAGTGCAGGAAGATGACTGGCTTAATGTCCTGATCCACAATCCCGACCTGATCAAAGGACCAATTGTCGTAAAAGGCGAAAAGGCCATTTTGTGTTCCAGCCCAACGGATGTCCTGAAACTGGCAAATGCCTGAAGATTTAATCCCCGGAAACAATATGCTAAAACCTCCAATTTCAGGAGGTTTTTTATTTAAAATAAACAGGAACAGCTTATTGAATTCTTAATATTATCAACATTGGCCGCAGGCACTTGTTAATGTTTTGAACAATTATTCAATTTTATGAAAACGATTGACTACAATCCAAGTAAATCAGAAATTGAGTTCTCCAAGGCGCTTCAGGGACTGATGGGTGAGATGGAAAAACGTGTTTCGTTCAGGATTTTAAGCTCGCGCCATCAAACTGCTGATAATCCGTACCTGCACCTCAAAATTGAAGATAAGGATGGCGATAGGCATGAAATGATTATTAAATTCATCCAGCGCTACGAGGACTAAAAGGCTACTCAATATCCGGTCTCACAGCAGGATTTACTGCTAAATGATCATACATTCCAACGTTGATTTTTACGATTTCCTTAAATCGCTTAACCGAAAAAATCGGATCACGGGTAATCGTAGATATTACAGTAAATAGCTTCCGGTGTTTAGGATATTCGAGCAAATTCTCTTTTTGGCGCAACGTTGCTTCATAGCCTGCAGGCATTCCCCGGCTAAAATGGCCGATACGGGATCGTGGATCAGATGGAAGACGCCCAAGAAATGGATCCGTAAGTCCAAAAGTATCCACAATATGAACTGAAGGTCCGGCATAAAACCCGTGGAAACCTATAACCTGCGTTATCACCAGGTTTTCCTCCCTCATATCCTTACCCTCCTTTACCCATTTGCAATCCGGTTCCAGTGATTTATTCAAAACCGGAAGAAATCCGGCACACTGGTAATAAAATCTGCGCTCATCCATAATTCCACTTTTTAGCCATATCAGAGCATGATCATCCATGTCATAAAGCAGTACCGGCTTAGGCATTAAAAGTCCGGCCCCTATGGCGCCAATAGCCAAAAGTGCTGCAAACCATTGCCGCACAGGCAACTGGGAAATAATTAAAACGGCTACAAAAAACGGTACTGAAAAAAAGCGTCCTGACATAAAATCACCGCCTATATGAATTATGTAAAGCAGATAAAGACATATTCCGCCAGCCAGCGTCAGGCTTCGGCTGCCTCTGAAATATATTGACAAAATAATCGCAAGCCCAATGATGGGAAGAGTTACATAATCATGGGTTATAGAATCAGAAAAATAATACCGGCCCTTGTGCCTCAAAATTTCAGCAGGAATTTCTGTTGAAAGTTTAGCATAGGCCGTATTGGGAAATGGAAAACCATAATAGATCAATGAAAATATTTCCCATAAAATAAAAGGAGTAAAAGCCAGGATAAACATACCTGCCAGTTCCCGCAATGTTGATTTCGATTTCCTGTGTAATGAAAAAGCAGTCCAGGCCAGCGCAGGTAAATATAGCAGGATCATATCCATCCGGTTGAGGACAGCAAGACCAGCCACAAAACATAACCAGCCAAAGCTTTGCAGTGATTCTTCTCTTTTAAAAAATAAAATCGCGAAGAAGGCGATCAACAGAAAGCTTAATGGATTTTCGAGCCCTGAAGTAGAATAATCCACAAAGGCCTGCGAGGAAATAAGAATGGCGATAGCTAGGAATGAGACCCAGATCCCCGGAGAAATTTTCCAGATCACCAGAATGATAGCCATGATAGAGCAGGCAAGCGATAAGAAGGTCACCGTTAAATAAAATTCCCTGGTAAAAAACACGGCTATCATTACCAACCCCATCCAGAGCGGATGCGTGAAAGATTGCACGCGCTCGGCTACATTCCAGCGCAGTCCATATCCATTTAGGAAATTATCAATCGTTCGGAAAGTGATGTAGGCATCGTCTGATAACCAGGCGGCTTTGATGAATATCCAAACCAATACCAGCATAGGCAGCACTACGAGAAATACCCACAGCAAGCGCTCCCTCAGGGTTTTATTGTGAACAATAGAAGATATTTCCGGATACAAGGAATTCATGGAGATCAGCCGGCAAAATTAATCATCCCTGTATTGGCTTTGAGTGCTGGATGCACAGCCTTGAGTTTCGTCCTTTATTTTAAGAACATATTTAAAGCACGCTGATATTGAGCCTTTCCACTTGCTGTCCTGCATCAATGACCGTCAGTGTATAAATTCCTTTTAAACCCGATGGCAGCAAGTGCGCAGCCTTATATTCATCCTGTTGTTCCCTCAGAACCTGGCGGCCGGCTGCATCCGTAATATATATTGAAACCGGCAATCGCATTTCGCCTGGTAATTCCAGCCACAACTGTTGCCCTGCAACCGGCTGCGGATACGCCTTTACAGGCTGATTCATTTCTATCCGAACTGCAACCCACTTATGAAAATTGATTTCTCCGTTAAAATCTATCTGTCTAAGGCGATAATAAGAAACTCCCTGTAGTGGCTGCTCGTCTGTGGCCTTATAGCTCAGAGGAATCCAGCTATCCCCTGCTCCGTCCACTTTTACCACATCATCAATTGAATGAAGATCGGCACTGCGCTCCACCACGAAGTAGTCGTTATTGTTCTCACTTGCCGTTGACCACTCAATCACAACCGTAGTTTTTCCGGGGATCACCCGAAAAGTTGTTAACTCAACAGGCAGTACGTCATTGCTAATTGTTTTGGCAGATGCAAAATGATAGCGGTCAAAAGCAGGTGTACTTCCGGAATCAAGCAAATTTCCCGGCCCAATTGAAGGGAAGGTATCGGCCACGTTCCAGAATGCAGGTGTTCCGCTGAGGTAGTATGACTTATCAGCAAGCGTCCCGGTATTGGGCGGAGTAATGATTCCCTGGGAGGAGGTTCCTTTAATCAGGTTTCCATACTCAAAATGTCCACTGCCGGCCAGGCTGTAATTTCCTTTTTTTAATAAACAGAAATACAGACACTGCTCCACATGCGTCACTTCATTACCTACGAAGTTCTGGCTGTCGCTTGGATAACTGCCGGAAGTCATCCATATACCAAATAATTCTGCCCGGTTCCTGAAGAAAGTATTAAGCGGACCTGCAGGACCCCAGGCGTAATCCAGGTGAATATTCTGGACGATATTGCCTTCAAAAAGATTAGCAAATGGAAAGTGGCCATGTGCGGAAATATCTCCGCCATAATCGCTTTGAAATTCGCTTCGTGTAGGCTCCAGAGAGTAATTGTAGCCGAACACATTTCCATTTGCCCCTTGCTTTACGACCATAGCATGTCGCAACTTTCTGAAGATATTGTCCTCCACCAGCACATCGCCCGAATGCTGAATGAGGCAAATGCCATAGCCGCGCGTCCCGGAACCATCATAGGTAAAGGCTTCATGGAAATAACTGCCGGTGATGGAAATATGAGAAGATATATTCAACAGCACGTGAGCACCAATGCTCTTCTTGCTTTCAATACCGCTTAGCCAGCAGTTTACCGCATAGGTGTAGGAAAAATTTCTTCCGGCTCCGGAACCGGGATCTGTTTTCCGTTCCACTTTCAGGTTTTCAATACCGATTTGCCTTGCCGGATTCAGCTTCCTTAATTCCGGATTGAGCGAAGCATTGTAACTAATGCGCAATGCCTGATCCAGGGTAAACTGATTTCCATTGACCGCAGCCAACTTCACCACCTGGCCAACGCAATAATCTACACCTGAAGCGGGCTGCACATCCCATGAGCCGTTCTGCTGGCGGATCTCTACCCAATCACCAGCACTGAAACCTGAACTCCCGGAAACGCTGATGGAAGAGGATCCGCGGAAGGCTCCACCGGTAACGGATACAAAGCTGCCCCGTTGCCCTCTGCCCATATTTATGCAGTTCATACCTGATGAAGGCAGGTCGAAAAGCAGGGTGGTGCTGTCACTTGAAAATCCTGCGAGGATAATGCTGTCAGGCAGCACAAGGGTAGATTTGACGAGATAAATTCCTGATGGAAAATAGATAATGCCCGGGCTGCCATTTAAGGATTGGATAGCACTGTCAATCGCAGGAAAGTCATCTGTAGCGGCATCTGCCGCTACACCAAAATCCATGACGTTGAGAATGAGCGAAGGCGTATCCATTTTACTCTCCAGCCCCACCTGCGTCCAATCCACGCGTTTTGAGGAAGGAATGACCTGTGAATAAGCTGCAACAGAAATAGAAAGGAAAAATATAATCAGGAAAATTTTAGCTGGCATATCGGTTTTAGCAGTGTATTAAGATGCGATAAATTTTTGTATTCAAAGATGATACTGATACTCCGAATTTCAGGGATAAATGCTTATAACCATCACCAATTTTTCATGAAAAAAATATAAATATCTATTTATGAAGTATTTATGCATTAATAATATCTAACCGTAAGAATCTTCCGCAGTACAAATATTTTGCATTTTATTGAGATCATGGTTTGTGCTTTCCAGTTCCTGGAACCATTTCAGTGTAAATGTGTGAACCAGCATGAATTACATTTTGAATGCTGCCCGTTTATTTATAACTATAAAAGAAACAGGCAGGAGTTCTCCGCAAAGTTTCACAAGCGAACGATTCAAGTCTATTTATATTTGTGGCCTCCCAACAGCATTTATGGCGAACCAAGGAAATACTTTTAAAAACAGCAATAAGCGCACATCAGGCAAGAAAAAATCCTCGAAGCGCAGGTTCAATCTCTCCTTTAAAGGAGGTACGAAATGGGTACGCGTTGGTGGCATTTTGATGGTTACAATAGCACTGATCCTGCTCATTGCTTTCACTTCGTTTTTCTTCACCGGCCAGGCCGACCATTCTCAGGCCACTGTCTTTAGCTGGGACGATTTCAGGAACGCCAATCCAGAGCAGGTGCGCAACTGGCTTGGAAGCCTGGGAGCATGGTTAAGCTATATCTTTATTTACCGTTGGTTTGGTATCGCCAGCTATCTTTTCATTCCTGTCATTTTTCTTCTTGGCTTCCGGATGTTGTTCGGGTTCTTCCTCGTTCCCTTTTTTAGAATGCTTTACGTAAGCCTGTTCTTTATTTTCTGGATTTCATTTACGCTCGGCCTCGTCACTAGCGGCCCTTATGATTTCCTGGCAGGGGGATTTGGATACCACGCACAGTTGTGGATGCGCGGCCTCCTCGGCATGGCTGGGGCTATTATCTTCAGCTTCATCACATTGCTCGGTTTTCTGATGCTGGCCTTCAATCTCCAGATTCCTGAATTCCGTAGAAAGTCCAAACTGCAACCGGATGGCGCTCCCGGAACGGCAAATCAGCCGGATACTTTTGGAAAGGAATACGATATGGATTCTTTTAAAACGCCTGAAACCGAGGACCGGGAAGAGGCAGAAGCTGATGGAACGATTGAAGACCTGGAAGAGGAAACGAAGGAAGAAGAATTCACACTGAAGGTTGAAAGCAAGGCTCCAAAGCAAATCCCGAAAGAAAACGAACAGGAGGATCTTTCGCTCGAAATAGCAGAAGTTGAGGAAGATGAACTGGTAAATATTAAGGCGCCCTCCAACGACTACGACCCAACGCTGGATCTTTCCAATTACCGCTATCCGACCCTGGACCTTCTGGAAGACCACGGAGAAGAAAAACGACAGATAGACCCAAAAGAACTGGAGCAGCGTAAAGACCTGATCGTAGGAACACTCCGGAATTATAATATTGAGATTGATAAGATTAAAGCAGCAGTAGGTCCTACCGTTACTTTATACGAGATCATTCCGGCAGCGGGGGTTCGTATTTCCAAGATTAAGAATCTGGAAGATGACATTGCGCTTAGCCTCGCAGCTTTGGGTATCCGAATCATCGCACCCATTCCCGGACGCGGAACGATTGGTATAGAAGTACCTAATCAGCACCCTGAGATGGTGAGCATGCGGTCCGTTATTTCTTCGGCCAAATTTCAGAATACCACTTATGACCTTCCAATTGTGCTGGGAAAGACCATCAGCAATGAGGTGTTCGTCACAGACCTCACTAAAATGCCACACCTGTTGATGGCGGGTGCTACCGGCCAGGGGAAATCCGTGGGGCTGAATGCAATTATTACTTCGTTGCTCTACAAAAAGCATCCTTCGCAAATCAAGTTTGTGCTGGTAGATCCCAAAAAAGTGGAGCTAACCCTGTATCGCAGAATTGAAAAACACTTTCTCGCAAAGCTTCCGAATGATGAAGAATCCATTATTACGGATACAAAGCTGGTTGTCAATACGCTGAACTCTCTTTGTATTGAAATGGACAAACGCTACGATCTTTTAAAGGATGCGCTGGTGCGAAACATTAAGGAATATAATACGAAGTTCATCGCGCGGAAGCTGAACCCACAAAAGGGCCATCGCTATTTACCCTATATCGTGCTCGTGATAGACGAGCTTGCCGACCTTATGATGACGGCCGGAAAAGAGGTGGAATTGCCCATTGCGAGGCTGGCACAACTTGCCCGCGCCATTGGTATTCACCTGATCCTGGCTACGCAGCGGCCTTCGGTAAATATTATAACCGGAACCATAAAAGCCAATTTTCCTGCGCGCCTTGCTTTTCGCGTAACCTCCAAGATTGATTCCCGGACCATTTTGGATGCAGGCGGAGCAGAACAGCTCATAGGTCGTGGCGACATGCTGTTCTCTACCGGTGGCGATTTGTTGCGGCTTCAATGCCCCTTCGTAGATACGCCCGAAGTGGAGGTGATCACTAACTTTATCGGTGACCAACAAGGATATGCAATTGCCCACCAGTTGCCGGAGGTGGAGGATGAAGGCTCATCAATGGCCGGAGACATAGGAGGCATTGAGGACTGGGATGAATTTTTTGAGGATGCCGCACATGTTGTTGTACAAAATCAGCAGGGATCCACCTCTCTGATTCAGCGCAGAATGAAGCTTGGCTACAACCGCGCAGGAAGAATAATGGACCAGTTGGAAGCTGCCGGAATTGTAGGCCAGAATGAAGGCAGCAAAGCACGGGAAGTACTGATCCCGGACGAATATGCTTTGGACCAGTTATTGACAAACCTGCGTTCAAAAACCTGAAGTCTTTATGAAAGCCTTACTGCACACACTTTTCGCTTTGTTCCTGGCCGTCACTCCTGCTCTTTCGCAGAAAGATGTAAAAGCTGAACAAATCCTCAATGAACTCAGCAAAAAATATAAAAATTTCAAGACGATCAAGGCAGATTTCAGGTACATCCTTGAGATGAAATCGGATGATTTTAAGGAAGAGCAAACCGGCACAATATACCTCAAAAATGATATGTTTAAGCTCTCTTTTGGAGACCAGATGATCATGAGCGATAATGTGAATATGTGGACTTACCTCAAAGATGTCAACGAGGTGCAGGTTGATAAATATCGCCCGGACGATATGGAGATTAAGCCCAATGAGCTTTTTATGATTTATGATAAAGATTTCCTCTACAGATTTGTAGAAGAAAAAAAAGAAGGTGACCGCACTCTGCAGGTTATTGAACTTACTCCTAATAACAAGGAAGAGTCTTATTTTAAAATTAAGATCTCAATAGATAAAAATAAAAAGGAACTTGTCAGGACGGTAATCTATGAAAAGAGTGGCAATCTTTATACTTATGAAATTACCAGTTTCACACCTAACGTATCATTAGACGAGTCCTTCTTTCGTTTTGAGACGCAAAAACATCCCGGAGTAACGGTTGTAGATCTGAGATAAAAGACCTGCTATTCTCCCTTCTGAGTTTTCCATGATTGCTCTCCGGATACTCAGTTTCATTGATCGCCAGAGATTTATCCTTCCACTACCTGGCTCCGTAGAAATCCTCATTTTTGCATTGTGAAAAAAGAGACAATCCCCTACCCGGATACCTCCATCATCAGGGATATTATTCTTGACTATCTCCGGGATGACCCATTTCTCCGGCCGTATCACAGCTTCAAGCCCGAACTGACCGGAGCGGCCCAGGCTATTGCCGAACGGCCCCCACATCCGGTTGACCGGCAGGCGCTGGCGCAAGTACTGAAAGAGCAATATAAGGACTTGCTTCCAGAGCATCCTGACGTTGAGAAGCAAATTCAATTATTACAAAACGACAGCACATTTACGGTTACCACCGGCCATCAACTCAATATATTTACAGGGTTTCTCTTTTTTATTTATAAAATCATTTCCACCATCAATTATTCAAAAAAGCTGAAGCACGCTTTTCCTGAACAGGATTTCGTGCCGGTTTATTGGATGGCTACGGAAGATCATGATTTTGAGGAAATCAGCGAAGTGAATCTCTTTGGAAAGAATTGGCGCTGGGAGCTGGATGCAAAAGGCAAAGTAGGTTCACTGTCACCTTCTACGCTTAAACCACTGCTGGACAAACTGGAACCTGAGATGCAGGAACCATTAGGACAGGAGCTTATGCAACTTTTCCAAAAAGCCTATTTGGAACATGAGACCCTGGCCGCTGCCCATCGCTATTTGGTACAAAACCTATTTAAAGGTCATGGTCTGGTAATTCTGGATGCGGATGACAATAAACTTAAGTCCGTGCTTATACCGGTAATGAAGGCGGATATGTTCAGTGACGTGAATGAGCAACTCATAAATAAAACAAAAGAGGAACTGGCTAAAAAGTATAAGTTGCCGGTAAACCCGCGTGAAATTAATTTTTTTTATCTGCAAAAAGATTTGCGGGAAAGAATAGTGGAGCATGAGGGAATTTGGAAAGTATTGCACGCTGACGTAAGCTGGACGCAGGAAACGCTTGAAAAGGAAATAGAAAAATATCCGGAGCGATTTAGCCCCAATGTGGCCATGCGGCCAATATATCAGGAGATGGTTCTGCCCAACCTTGCATACATTGGCGGTACCAATGAAATCGCTTACTGGTTTGAGTTAAAACGCGTATTTGATCATCACAAAGTTTTCTTCCCTCAATTGATGTTAAGAAACTCCGTGCTTACGGTGCGGAAACGCGTGCTAAAAAAGATTATTAAATTAAACCTTGCACCCCGCGATTTTTTCATGCACAGAGATCAGTTAGTGCGTAAACATGTAAAGCAAGCTGCGCAGACAGAAGTACTTGAGCGGGAAGTATTGGAGGCCGCTGCACTTTTTACCAGTGCGCGCGACCGCTCTGCCAGGCTTGATGCTGATGTGCATTCATTTATTGTGAAACATACCACCGAATACATCAAGGGCATGGATCATTTTCTGGAAAAGCTAAACCGTCACCTGAAAAAGCTGAACGAAAAGGAAGTGGCGGAAATTGATTTAATTTATTCTGAATTTTATCCAAACGGCACATTCCAGGAACGCCAGGCCAATTTTATTACCTTTTACCTGCAATACGGGCAAGAGTGGTTTGATGCCTTGTTTGAAAATCTTGATCCGCTCGCGCAAGATGTGGTGATATTGGAGGAGTAAAGGTCATTGAATTGCTCTAAAGTATCTCTGGTAAAATTTTCCTTAGAATATTTAAGAAATACAATAGGATGCTTATTTCAATAAATCAGGGTACAGACTTGTTCTTGGATATCGCTTTTATTAATAAACTCCTACCTTTTAAATAAATTTATAAAATAGTTGGCCTATACTCAATCACCATTCCTACAGTTTAAACAGCGGGCTATGTGACGAATTCAATATAAAAGCTGCAACCGTTATTTCTTGAATCCGCTTTATCACAGACCACAATTAATTCGTTAGGATAAAGGATAATAAGTGAGACAAAGAGGTTTTAATACCGTTGCCTTTATAACCGATCCCCGGTTTGGGGCTAATAAGACCCTACCTTTGCTCCCGATGCCCACACTCAATGACAGTCTCAATTTCCTCAGTAAAATGACGCCTGCCCGTGCGTGGAATGGCGCCAAAGTACTGGGCAGCTATTACCTTTCCCGCATCAGTGGCCAGCCGTGGCAGGCCGGCAAGCCTATCAGCATTTCCATTGAGCCGACTACCTCCTGCAATCTGCGCTGCCCGGAATGCCCAAGCGGCCTGCGCGCCTTCGACCGCCCAACGGGAATGTTGCAGCCTGAAATGTTCCAAAATATCATCGGGCAGTTGCAGCGGCAAACGCTTTACCTCACGCTGTATTTCCAGGGCGAGCCTTATCTCAATCCGCATTTCTATGAAATGGTAGCGCACGCAGCACGGCAAAAAATGTATGTGGCTACCTCTACCAACGCCCATTACCTTGATGATGACAATGCCCGGAAAACCATTGAATCAGGCCTTTCGCGGCTTATTATTTCCATTGACGGCACTTCCCAGCACGTTTATGAACAATACCGCAAAGGAGGACAATTGAACAAGGTTTTGGAAGGCACGCAAAATATTGTGAAATGGAAAAAGAAGCTGCGGAGCAAAACGCCTCATATTATTTTTCAATACCTGGTGGTGAAACCGAACGAGCATCAGGTGGAGGATGTAAAAAAGCTGGCAGTGGAAATGGGCGTGGATGAGGTCAAGTTCAAGACGGCTCAGCTTTACAGCTATAAACATGGCAACGACCTGATGCCGGAAAACCCGAAATATTCCCGCTATAAAAAACTGAAGGACGGAACTTTTGGTATTAAGAATAAACTGATGAACCACTGCTGGCGGCTCTGGCATAGCTGCGTTTTTACCTGGGACGGTAAAGTAGTCCCCTGCTGCTTTGACAAGGACGCTGAGCACAGGATGGGAGACCTGAACGATAAGCCGTTCGGGCAGATATGGCAAAGCGAGCCTTATCAGAATTTCAGGAAAGCGCTCCTTAAAAGCCGCAGCGAAATTGACATTTGCAGCAACTGCACGGAAGGAACAAAGGTGTGGGCAGATTAATCAGAAAAGAGGATTTATCAGAATCAAATTATTTTTATACGCCACGGCAATAAAAAACCCCGCTCCAGGCTTTACCGAAACGGGGTTGAATTCCTAATCATTCATTAACAACAAAAAATTTCTTTCTTTACGAGGCTACGGTACTTTTGATTTTTCTCACCTCGTTCAGGGTTTGCTGAATCTTGCTCTGCTGCTGTCTCAACGTATCCTTCAGGTATTCCGGAACCTCAAGTGTATCAATAGCCTCTGAGTAATGTTCAACGGCAGTTTCTTCTCCACGTTCCACTTCCTTCAGTACGGCTTCGTTATCGTTTCCTGCAAAAGCAGAACGCACATCCATCCATATTCGGTGGAGCACTCCCTGGGTATCACCCTCATGAGCAGGTGCGCCACCTAACTTTGTAATTTCATTCTGAAGTTGTGCGGCTAATTCCGTCCGTTGCTGGCCTGCACTGCGAAAGATGGTCTTAAGGTTTCCATCTTCGACATTTTCAGCAGCATCCAGATATCCCTTCCTTCCATCGTTACATATTTGAACGAGATCGTTCAATTTATCCACGGCTTTTTTCTGTTCCTTTTGCATGATTAATATTTTTGTGTTTAAAAAATAATTTAAATACAATAGCAAAACGGCCATGAACTATAATTGTTCAGGGAAATATCTTTTTTAAATACCCGAAAAAGAAGTGAAAATGGCAGAATTAATCCGCGAATTATTTTAACAGGAACAGATTACCAATCCTTTATTCAGAACTTCTGAAGGCATTGTTTTACTTCTTCCATCAACCACATGGGCGTGGAAGTAGCTCCGCAAATTCCTACTGACTCATTACTGCTAAACCAGGATTTTTCAATTTCATCGGAGCTGCTGACGAAGTGGCTGTGGCTGTTAAATTTTTTGCACACATTAAATAGCACTTTGCCATTGGAAGATTTAGTGCCGGCCACAAAGACGATCTTGTCATATTTCTGGACGAAATCACGGAGCAACACATCCCGATTTGATACCTGCCTGCATATAGTATCATTAAATTTCAGCTCCACTCCCCGCTTCTTAAAATAGTCCCGGATCTCATAAAGTGTTTCCGTGTTCTTGGTAGTTTGGCTAAAGAGCGTGGCACTTTCAGGAAGGTCAATATTTTCAAGTTCAGAAATATCCTGAAATACAACTGCCTCTTCGTTGGTCTGACCTTTAAGCCCGGCCACTTCTGCATGGCCGTGTTTCCCATAAATGAAAATTGGAGAAGCTTTGCTGTCAAAGCTTTCCTTCACTCTGTGCTGTAGCTTCAGTACCACGGGGCAGGATGCATCAATCAGTTCAATATCGTTTTCCAGCGCTATCCGATATGTTTCCGGGGGTTCACCATGCGCCCGTATCAGGACGCGTTCGCTGCGCAGGTTTCGGAACTGCTCATGGTCAATCGTAATAAGCCCCCGTTTTTTCAGGCGCTCCACTTCCTCATCATTATGAACAATATCGCCCAGGCAGTAGAGATAGCCATGGGCATCCAGATAATCTTCGGCCATCTGAATGGCGTAAACCACTCCAAAGCAAAAACCCGAATTGTCGTCAATTGCAACTTTAAGATTCAATGAACCTTCCATAAATGCTTATTTTAAAGACGCAAAAATAAAGAAAAGCAATTTGTTCTCTGCCGTCTGTGTAAGACCGGCCCGGTCAAAAAATAAGCCGCAAGCGCAGCAAATTGTTGACTTTGATTTTTCATTTTAATAAATAAAGTATCTGAACTTGGTAATTTTGCAGGATGCGAATAACAATCGGAAGAAAGGAATATTTTAATGCGGCTCACCGGCTGTACAATCCTGAATGGAGTGAGGAGCAAAACCTGGCATTTTATGGGAAATGTGCGAATCCGAATTATCATGGCCATAACTATACACTCATTGTAAAACTTGCGGGAGAAGTGGATCCGAAGACGGGCTACCTGGTGGATCTGAAAAAAGTGAGCACTGTGATCCGCGAGGAAATAACTGATCGTTTTGACCATACCAACCTGAACCTGGATAATGATGACTTTAAAGGCCTGATCCCATCCACAGAAAATTTTGCCTGGGTTATCTGGAACCGTCTTCGCAAAAAATTTGATCCAAAGTTGGAATTGAAGATTGTGCTTTTTGAAACACAGAATAATTTTGTGGAGTACAACGGTGAATAAGTTTCTGACGTCCTTCTAAAACATCGGCCATCCTCCTTCCTTTGGAATAGTCTTTGACAAAATGAATTTCTAAATTAAAAGAATCAACAATATGAAACTGGTGTATACGCTTTCGCTACTCCTCATTTCTTCTCTCACTTTGTCCTTCACGCCCCCTGTTTCCAATCCTGCTGAGGAACTGAATTGGTTCGGATGGAACGAAGGCTATGATAAGGCGGAAGAAACCAATAAGATAGCGTTGATAGATGTTTATACAGATTGGTGCGGCTGGTGCAAAAGAATGGATCGCGACACCTATGCCAACAGCGAAGTGATGGAACTCATCGAGGCTGACTTCATTCCTATAAAGTTCAATCCTGAAAAAGATGGTACCTATAATGTAAATGGAGAAGAAGTATCAGGCCCTCAACTTCTGGCCATGCTGGGAAATAATCAACGATTCGGTTATCCTACCACCTTTTTCATTTTCCCTAAAGAACGCCAGATCACTATTGAAGTAGGGTATAAAGATGCCGCCAGTTTTAAGGCGATCCTTACCCGCGTGAAGGAAGCCCACGCAAAGCTTGATAGCCAACCGATAGCTGACTAATCGCTCTTCTTCTCCCCTTTTGTAACGCACCTCCCACATGGCCTCAAACGCCCAGAAGAAGCGTATCTATAAAAACGTACCTGTTGTTGACCTTGGCTTGAAAGGGAGAAATATCGCTAAGCAGAATGGTTTCGTCTTTCTGGTAAACAATACCGTTCCCGGGGATGAAGTAGACATAAAAATTACCCGTAAAAAGAAATCCTTTTTTGAGGGCAGGCCGGTCTTCTTCCACAAGTATTCAGAACACAGGACCGAACCCTTTTGCAGTCACTTTGGCACTTGCGGAGGCTGCAAGCTGCAAAACATGGACTACCAGGCGCAGCTCTTTTTTAAGCAGAAAAAAGTGGAGAATGCGCTCAGTCGCATAGGCAAAATTGCCTTACCAGCTATATCCCCGATTATTCCTGCGGTAGAAACCCGATATTACCGGAACCGTCTCGACTTTGGATTCAGCAATTTAAGGTGGCTCACAAATGAAGAAACTGCGAGCAGCGAAACCGTATTCGACCGTAATGGCCTCGGGTTTCATATTCCGGGACGGTATGATAAGGTACTTAATATTGAGCATTGCCATCTGCAGCCTGAACCCTCCAATGCCATCAGGCTTGCAGTGCGCGATTTCGCCACCGCTCAGGAAATGGAATTTTATGACGTTGTCGCTAAAAAAGGCTTTCTCCGCTCTCTCATCGTGAAAACCGCTGAGACCTCGGAAGTAATGGTGATCCTGGTGGTAAATGAACGGCAGGAAGAAAATCAACAAAAGCTCAGCGACTTTATAAGGATAAAGTTTCCGAAGGTCACTTCTTTGTATTTGGTTGTAAATAATAAATTAAATGATACGCTCTATGATCAGGAGCATGAACTGATCTGGGGAAATCCATATTTAACTGAGGAGATCTCAGGCCTGAAATTCCGGCTGGGGCCTAAATCCTTTTTTCAGACCAATACGCGGCAGGCACAGGTGCTGTATCAAAAAGCCCTGGATATGGCGGCCTTGCAGCCTGCCGAGATTGTATATGATCTTTATTGCGGAGTGGGCAGCATTTCGCTCTTTATGGCGCAAAAGGCTAAGCACGTGATCGGCATAGAAACCGTGACGGAAGCCGTAGAAGACGCAAAAAGAAATGCCGCGCTAAATGACATTTCCAATGTGGAGTTTGTGGCCGGAACTGTAGAGGATTTGCTGAAACCAGAATTTGTGGCGAAATATGCCGCACCTGATGTGCTGATGATTGATCCGCCACGGTCAGGAATGCATCCTACAGCCGTGAAAGCCATTGCTGAACTGCTCCCTCCCAGAATCGTTTACATCTCATGCAATCCTGATACGCAGGCGCGGGATATTGCTCCACTTGCTGAACTTTATGAAGTGATACAGGTACAACCTGTGGATATGTTTCCGCACACAGATCACATTGAAAATATAGTTTTGTTGAAAAGAAAATGAAGGGCAAACCATCACATCCGCTTTTAGATTCGCTCCGCCAGGATATTGAATTTTACAATGATGTAATATATGAGGTGGCAATGGACGTACTGAAGGAGAATATTTCGCAGTATCCCATTTTTGTGGCGCATCAATATCAGGTAGATCTTGGTGAAGTGATCCTGGACAAAGACGAACTGGAGCGGGAATGGACGATCAATGCCTCCATTCTTGAGGAATTGCTGGAAAAAGGGCTGGTGGAAGAACAGCGGGAAAAAGACTTCAGGGAAATTTATAAAGATCCCAAAAAATATATCTGCATATTTCTGATCACCGAAAGAGGCGGGAACTTTATCTGGCTGCCGTATAAGCAGTTCTCCAAAGACTTGAAGAAGGAAAATTCTGACGGACGGTTTAATTAACTCACCTGTGGCAATCCCCAGGTTGTCAGGGTTACGAAATACCTTTTTTCATGTTCAGTTTTTTTACGAGATCGGTAAGTGCCCTGCTTGCATAAGCCCCATAAGCATCCACGATCAGTCCCTGCATTCCATCCGAACTCTTTACCGCATATACCACTGACATATCATCAGGATTGCTTGCTCCTTCAAAGCGATGATACTCTATGATAGTAAGGTGATCAGCCAAATACTCTTTTCCGGTATCCTGGTCCGCGATCACTTCATCCTGAGGCTCCAGATTTTGTGTGAATCCTTTCTTTTGCAGCGCAGTTATAGCCTCGCTCAGCGTATCATATTGATTCAGGTTTCTTTCCATTTTTGTTTTTGTTATAAAATGAACAGGTATGCCGATCAGCCTTTTTCTCTTTTTGCCCAGCTAAAAACCTCCTTCATTACTTCCGTGGTTCTGGCCGCTGGATTGTCACGGATTTTCTCTTCTTCATCTTTCAGTTTCAGGAATAAACCATCCAGAGCACGGTCAGCCGCGTAGTTGGGCAAATCCGCATTTACGTCCTGCACCCCTGGAAGCTGATTGTAGCGCGTGGTTATATCCTTCCAATATTTGGTGGCATAGGACCTATCGAGGGCTGATTTTATTTTAGGCTGAAAACTATTATACAACTGCTGGCGCGTTTTGCTTCGAAAATATTCCGTTGCCGCATCATCAGCGCCCAGCAGGATATTTCTCGCATCAGCGATCGTCATCTGCTTTACGGCATTCACGAATATCGGCCCTGCTTCCTTGGCGGCATCCTCTGCTGCGCGGTTAAGAGAGAGTACAAAATCATCCACGATTTTGCCAGCGCCAATATCGCGCAGGGTATTGGCAACTTTCTGTGCTTCCGGTGGAAAGAGAATTTTTACGGCTGCATCTCCAAAATATCCGTCCTGCTGATTGAGCTCTTCAACTGCGCGGCCGGTACCAGTCTCCAACGCCTGCTTCAGAGCCATTACCATCTCTGATGTGGAAGGTTGCATATAGTCTTCCACCGTGCCTCCCAGATTTTTAAGTTCATCGCAGCCTGCCACCAAAAACAGTAATGGCAGGAAAATCAGTCTCCATTTTTTCATGTTGATATTATCTGGCAACATTTACATATTATCTGGCAACATTTACAATGATACGCGGCCTTTTGTTGTGCGGCCACTATCCTTGTTGCTCAACCTGGATATTTCAGCATAAATTAACTTGAACTATTTTATAGCATTTATTTCAAGTTTAAAGTCGAATTTTGATTTTCAGAATTTTCCGCTGACGCTCACGACCCTTGTTAGATTTATGAGGATTCTTTACAACACCTGAAAGTAATTGGGTTCTGATGAAAACACTTCTGCTTTTTTCGGCCTGTTTGTACTTATTCTTCACCACTGCTTGCAGGAAAGAGGAACCTGTTGTAAAAAAAGTGTACATGGATACGGTAATTACCGGAAACCCATCACCTCCATTTCATGGAGTTACCACCATACAGGTCCAGAATTATGTGAACAAGCTATACATTGACCTGCTGGGACGAGAGCCCGTTGAGACTGAAATGACGGAAGGTGTGAATACGCTAAAGTCAGGTTCGCTGAGCGAAGCCAGCCGCCTTATGCTCGTGCGAAGTCTCTTTGAACAGGATGAATATTTCCAGCGCCTTTTTGTCATCACCAGTGATAAGATGCTGGAAGGCGTAGACAGCAGCAGTTTTCAGCCAGAGATGCGCTGTTCCGGCCTGCCATGACGGATCTTTTGAACCTGACTTCCGTACCATCCAAAGCGCCTATAATACGCTGGTGTTCCACCCTGTAGTCAAAAACAACAACACAAATTCCTTCAGCTATCGTGTAGTTCCTTTTGACCCTTCACAGTCATGGCTCTACGAGAGGCTGACAACCACTGACCAGACGCTGGGCAGGATGCCACTGTATGATACGCTCGAACCTCATAAAATAGCACTGGTAAAAAAATGGATTGAGGCTGGCGCACCTGATATTTTTGGGAATATTCCTGATCAGCCGAATACGGAGCCAACACCCTTTGGCCTGCTGGCATTCCTACCAGACTTAAACGACTACCGCGTGGACACTGTGAGGGGCAGAAGCTTTCTCAACCCCTTTGCAGTGCCTGCCAATTCGACTCTCGATATTTGGTTTGGATTTTTGGATGACAGCACTGTTCCTCAGCTTTTTTCCCACAACAAAGTGAAATTTTCAAAAAGCCCTTATGATTTTTCAAATGCTGTTACCCAAGATCTAATAGTGGAATCATCGCCCCTGCTCGGACCGGCTTTCGGAGGCGGGGCTAACCAAAGGTTGCCGTATTACCACCACGTGGAAATCAATACGAATCAGTTTAGCAAAGGAGATGTCATTTATCTCCGTGCTTATGTAAATGACAATGCACACCCTGCCCCCACGGAAATACCTGAAAACGGATCGCCCGTTTATTTCTTCACCATCTTTTCATTTGTTGTTGTCCAATGAATAAATATGCAGGGATTGCCTTTTCCTTCCTCTTGCTGCTGACGACCAGTTGTAAAACCGATGACGATAAGGACGTCATGCCCGGTGAACCTGTAAGCATCGTTCCCTATATTGAACTTGAAGAGGTCACTCCCCACACCGTAAAGCAGTTCGAGGACAGGCGCCATTTCTTCATTTTTTACCGCGATGGTGATGGCGACCTGGGGCATCCCGATGCCGACTCTCTTACATTATACATCACGGATAACCGGTTTCCGCTTACAGAGGCTTATCACATTCCGCCATCGGCCCCGGAGGGCAGTGACATTGCTATACAAGGCGTCCTTGAAGTAGTTACTGAACCTATCATGCTAAAGGATGAGAACAATGCATCAGAGCAGGTAACCTATACCGTCAGGTTACGCGACAGGGCCGGAAACTGGAGTAATGAGGTAACAAGCGAAAATCTAACGGTAGAAAAATAGGATTTTTAATCGGTATAAAAAAAACGAGGAAGCCTTCCCCTGGAATTTGGTCCGAGAAAATCGGTTTTTATAAACATTGAATTGCTGATTATCACGTCCGATGCATTTCCCAATTTAGATATCTTGAAAAAGTCTCAACAAACTGCCTTCTCTTGCCTTTTCCTGTGAAACCTTGAAATGATGAGAAGGAAAAATTTAGGAAGCATCTGCCGCATGGAAAATCTATTGAGGACCCGGAAACTACGAGAAAAAATAAAGATTCAGATGATGCCGGGATCAGACATTTTAACGGGAATATTCCCGGTCGTGAAATTAGTTAGTGATATTTGATCAAAAATTCGTTTAATTAGCAGGAAATATTTTGGAAGGCACAGTGCCACAGGAAGCAAGAAAACACAGTAAAAGAATAACCCACCCATGCTAGAAGACTTTAATGAAATGGTTCCCAATGAAGATCTACGAATGGTGATAATCATCTTCGCAGTGGTTATTCTGATCTTTGTGTTGGTACTGGTGCCTCTTATGATCTATTATAACAGAAGGCAGCGAGATCAGGAAGAGCTGTAAATTGGATCGGTGCATTCCCTCTCCTTTGGCTCTACACTAACCTACCACAATATTTATAATCCTGCCCGGCACGAAGATGAACTTCTTCACCTGCTTGCCTTCAATCCAGCGTTTTACGTTCTCCAACTCCATTACCTGTTTCTCCACTTCATCCTTTCCGGCATCTATGGGCATGGATAGTTTTGCGCGCACCTTCCCGTTTATGGAAACAGGGTATTCCACCTCGTCCTCCTTCAGGTATTGTTCATCAAATTGAGGATAAGGCTGAAAGGTGACGGTTTCGTCATGCCCCAGCCTGTGGCGCCATAGTTCCTCGGAAATATGAGGTGCAAAAGGCGAAAGCAATATTACCAGCGGTTCCAGCACATGCCGCTTATTGCACCTGAGCGAGGTAAGTTCGTTCGCGCAGATCATAAAGGCAGCAACAGCGGTATTGAATGAGATATGCTCAATATCTTCCGTTACCTTCTTAATTGCCTTGTGCAGCGACTTCAGTTCTTCCTTTGTGGGTGCATCGTCTGTAACAGAGAAATTGCCATTTTCCTGATGGAAGAGCCGCCACAGCTTCATGAGGAAACGGAATACGCCATCAATGCCTTCAGTATTCCAGGGTTTGTGCTGCTCCACCGGTCCTAAAAACATTTCGTACATACGCAAGGTGTCTGCTCCGTATTTTTCAATGACGTCATCGGGATTTATAACATTCCATTTGGACTTGGACATTTTGGTAACTTCAGGCTTGAGACATAAATAAGGGTGATTGGCCTCATCATATTCCCACAGAGGTTCAATGCCTAAAGTGATATGTAGATTTTGGTAGTCCGCTGAAGTTCTAAAGTCATTTGCCAAAGCCTCGAAACGTGACTTATATAAGCGGCCCCTATCATCTATATATTCATTTGGAATCCTACTTACATAACCTGTAGCTTGCCGTTTATATTCAATTCCATCTTTTCTCAGAATGTCATTTTTATTATCAAAAGAAATGAAAAAAGACTTGGCTAAATCATTATACCCATCTTCACGTATACATTGGAAACTAGTTAACCAATAGGAAATACCCTGAATCATCCCCTGATTCACCAATTTCTTGTACGGCTCTTTGGTAGAAAGGTACCCGCAGTCGAAAAGAAACTTATGGCAGAAGCGGCTGTAAAGAAGGTGCCCCGTTGCGTGCTCTGTTCCGCCCATATAAAAATCCACGTTTTCCCAGAAGCGTTCGCGCTCTTTGCCCAGGAACTCCCCGGAATTGTGCGGGTCCATGTAGCGGAGATAATACCAGTTGCTTCCCGCCCAGCCGGGCATTGTGTTGGTTTCGCGGGTCCTTCCGTCCGGCAACTTCACCCACTCCTCCACCGCAGCCAGCGGGGATTCACCAGTCCCCAGCGGCTTGTAGCTTTCCACCTCCGGCAGTGTTAGCGGCAATTCCGATTCATCCAGCGGCACCGGCATTCCCTTTTCATATACTATCGGGAAAGGCTCGCCCCAGTAGCGCTGGCGGCTGAAATTGGCATCTCGCAGGCGATAGTTTATTTTCCGCACGCCCATCCCTTTCTTTTCTATTTCCTCAATTACCCGGTCAATTGCCACCGGTACTCCCAGTCCGTCCAGAAAATCTGAATTGATGATAATACCATCCTTGTCGTCAAAACTATGCAACTCAGGATTTGCCTCTTGCTCTTTGCTCTCTTTCCCACGCACTACTTGTAGTATAGGCAAGTCAAAATGTTGGGCAAAGGCATAATCGCGGCTATCATGCCCGGGCACAGCCATGATGGCCCCGGTACCATAATCGGCCAGCACATAATCGGCAATCCACACCGGCATCTTTTCCGTGCGGAAAGGGTGAATAGCAAAGCTGCCACTGAATACGCCACTCACCTCTTTCACGTTCTTCATGCGGTCGCGCTCACTCTTGCGCTTTGCCTGTTCAATGTACGCCTGAACCTCCTCCTGCTGCGCTGCTGTAATAAGCTGCTGCGCCAGGGGATGCTCCGGTGCTATCACCATAAAGGTGGCGCCAAAAATGGTATCGGGGCGTGTGGTGAACACCTTCAGCGACAGCTTCTCCTGCCCCACCTCATCAACTGCACCGGCAGCCGGAGCATAAGGGCTATATATTGGAAAATCAATCTCCGCGCCTACCGACTTGCCGATCCAGTTTCGCTGCATTTCTTTCAGCGCATCACTCCAGTCCACTTCCTCCAGGCCTTTCAACAGGCGTTCTGCATAAGCCGTAATGCGCAGGAACCATTGCCGCATCTTTTTCTTTTCAACCGGATGGCCACCCCGCTCTGACAATCCTTCCTTCACCTCCTCATTTGCCAGGACGGTACCTAATGCCGGGCACCAGTTCACTTCCGCTTCTGCCAAATATGCAAGCCGGTAGTGTAATAGAATCCTCTGCTGCTCCTCCCAGGGCATTGCATGCCATTCTTCAGCGGTAAATTCAGGTGTTTTCCCGCAAGCCGCGTCCACACCTTCATTACCTGATTTAGCGAAATGAGCCACAAGGTTTTCTAAGGGTTCTGCCTTGTCTGTCCTCCTGTTGTACCACGAGCCGAACATTTTCAGGAAGATCCATTGCGTCCATTTATAATATTCAGGATCGGAAGTGCGCACTTCCCGGCCCCAGTCGAAGCTAAGGCCAATGGCTTTTAACTGCTCTTTGTAGCGGGCGATATTCCGATTAGTGGTATCTGCGGGGTCTTGCCCGGTCTCAATAGCGTACTGCTCTGCCGGCAGACCAAATGCATCGAAACCCATAGGATGCAGCACCTCGTAACCCTGATGGCGCTTGTAGCGGGAAAGTATATCAGTGGCAATATAACCGAGCGGATGCCCCACGTGCAGCCCCGCCCCTGAAGGATAGGGAAACATATCCAGCACATAATATGGCGGCTTTCCGGAGGTTTCATCAGCATGGTAGATCCTTTCGGCCTCCCATTCCTGCTGCCATTTCTTCTCTATTTCTTTAAAGTTGTACTCGCTCATTTAGATTGATTTTTTTGCCCGGAAGTCGCAGGAATCCGAGGGGCACAAAGGTAAAATATGGGAGATGACAATATGCCCGGTCAAACTCAGGGATGTCAACTACAACATCTACAGTATAGCACATTTAGATGTGTGCAATGCTGAGCCGGAATAAAAATCCTGGCTACGGACTGGAAAGCAGGATTTGGGTTAATTAAACTCGGACATCGTCCGTGGCAGACCCTGCAATACAAAGGATTTGATGGCCTCTACTGATTTCTCAATGGCCGGATCCACATCAGCGATCTCTTCAGGAGAGAAGTCGCTTAGGACATAATCCACCTGACGTCCCCGTGAAAATTCACTGCTGATGCCAAAGCGCAAGCGCGGATATTCTGTTGTGCCTAAGACGTTCTGAATATCGCTAAGCCCATTGTGACCGCCATCGCTGCCTTTGCCACGCAGCCTTATTTTTCCGGTTGGCAATGCCAGATCATCAGTTACAACTAATAAGTTTTCTAAAGGGATTTTAAGCTCATTGAGCCAGTATCGGACGGCCTTTCCGCTGAGATTCATATAGGTGGAAGGCTTCAGCAAATAAACCTGCTTATTTTTAATGCGTCCTTGCGCAACCCAGCCAAGCCGCCTGTCTTCCCATTGCAATTCCAGTTGCCCGGCAAGCCTGTCTATCACCATAAAACCGATGTTGTGGCGAGTTTGGGCGTACTCCTGCCCCGGATTTCCTAATCCTGAAATTAAGAATTTCAATACGAAATAAAGTTTGGAGAATGACTATGCTTCTGCCGGTGTTTCTTCAACTTCGGTTGATTCCCCTTCTTCTGAGGATGCTGTTGATTCTTCAGTTGCTTCTGCAGTTTCTTCTTCCTCCTCCATTGCCTGCAATGCGCGTGGAGAAATAATAGTTGCAATTGGAATATGAGGAGAACTGAGGATTTCAAAAGCGGTTTTGATATCCTTTACTTTAACTGATTGGTTGATGCGCAATGGCGTTACATCTATTTCTATAGCTGCAGGGAGATCACTCACCACACCTTTAACGGATAGTTTGCGTACTTTCTTTACCAGTTTGCCACCATTTCTCACTCCTCTTGACATACCGGTCAAAATCACAGGCAGATCAGTGGTGATGACTTTATCATCCTCAACTCTGAAAAAGTCCACGTGAATTAATTGATCAGAAAGCGGATGGTATTGAGATTCCCGCACTACAGCTTTATATTGTTCTCCCTCCAGATGGAGATGAACGATATGAACTTCGGGTGTATAAATGATATTTTTAAAGTCAGTTACAAAGGCATAGAAATGAATCGTTTCATTATGGGTTCCATACAATACGCAAGGGACAAAACCCTCGCTTCTCAGTGCTTTAGCACTGGCTGAACCCATTGATTCTCTTTTCTTTCCGTACAGGTTTATTGATTTCATGGTGGCTATACCTTGTTAAAAAATGGGTGCAAAGATAATTATACTTTAAGCTAAAATGAAAAGGACTGTTGAAAGGAATTGGCTGACCGGTAAAGGGAACTGATTGACCCATGCTCATAAACATTCCGAATAGCTCTTGCAAGCAAATCGGACACTGATATTACCTTAATCTTTGGCGAAGTCTGCGTAAGAGGAATCGTATCGCAAACGACCAATTCAGTGAGGTCAGAGTTCTCAATATTTTCATAAGCATTTCCCGATAGCACCGGGTGCGTGCAAAAAGCTCTTACGCTTTTGGCTCCTTCGTTCATCATCATTGATGCGGCCTTTCTGAGCGTTCCGCCTGTATCTATCAGATCGTCTACAATGATGATATTTTTTCCTGCCACGTCACCAATGATCCGCATATCTTCTATCTGATTAGCCGTTTTGCGGTGCTTATAACAAATCACCATTTCAGTGTTCAACGAATTGGCAAACATCCTGGCTCTTGCCGAGCCGCCCATGTCGGGCGCGGCAATCAGTAAGTCTTCAATTTTGAGGCTGTGGATATAGGGAACAAAAATGATAGAAGCCTCCAGATGGTCCACATCCATATCAAAAAAGCCCTGGATTTGCGGGGCATGAAGATCAATGGTAATAACCCGGCTGGCCCCTGCTGTTTTCAGCAAATCCGCCAGAAGCTTGCTTGCGATGGAAACGCGGGGCTTATCTTTCCTGTCCTGGCGTGCATATCCAAAATAGGGAACCACGGCTGTAATATAATGAGCAGAAGCGCGCTTTGCAGCATCTATTGCGAGCAACAACTCCATCAGATTTTC
This sequence comes from Bacteroidia bacterium, assembly GCA_040880525.1. Lineage (NCBI taxonomy): Bacteria > Pseudomonadati > Bacteroidota > Bacteroidia > Bacteroidia bacterium. Next base: position 93,896 of record JBBDIG010000033.1, on the reverse strand, counting down.
TGCCGGTGGGTCAGTTGACTGTATAATGAAGATATCGCAGCCCCGGACGGATTCATTGAAACTGGGCTGCATTTCTCCATCACTGAACTTGTTAAAGGAAAGTTCGCCTAAGGATTGCCCAAAATCGTCAGCAATCTTCTCCGCGAGTTTAATGCTTCCCGGGCAGGAGAAAATCTTGACTGCGTTAAAGCGTGAGGGCATATTGGATATTGAAAAAAAGGAAAGGAAAGTTGTCCCGCTAGGGCTCGAACCTAGACTCTTCTGAACCAAAATCAGACGTGTTGCCAGTTACACCACGGGACAATGCTTTTTTCTGCGGTGCAAATTTAAAAAATCTGGGAGATGCTGCAACAGATCACAAGAAAATATACTGAATCAATATTTTTCAGGTTTCCATTCCTCCTCTCGCTTAAAGTCTCCATCGCGCAATGCCTTGAAAAGCCTGTACCACGCCACAGGATTGGTCAGTGCTGCCGGAACCCGCGCTCCTCCCACACTGGTATAAGGGTTTGTTCCCGGAAAATAATAATAAGACGAAGCCATTTTTCTCATGTAGATCAGATGATTTTCGCTGCCGTCCATTTGCATATTTGAGCTGATGTAATTCAGCAATTGAGGATCCATATTCCGCATTGCGATCTCAACTTCATCATCAGGAATGTCAAGTGCCAGAAAAGCCTGACGGAACTGCTCCCGCGTAGGCCAGGGATAAATCAGAGCTTCCCGCAACTGCAGCGTATCCCATTGCAGTTTCACTTCTATATTATGCTTCATTTGCGCATTGGCCCGAACAGGATATTGCACACTTTTAAAACCAACAGAAGAGAAAAGCAATGTGTCTCCGGCCTCGGCAGGAAGCGAAAAAAATCCATCAGTATTGGAGATGGTTCCCCGTGAGGTATTCATAATGCGAACCGAGGCATAAGGTATTGCCTCTCGCTCTTCAGCCGTAATCACCGTGCCGCTTACCTGCACCAGATCGGCATCCTGTGCGATGACGCTGCCGGAAAAAAACCAGGCAGCCACCATAAAAATAAAAGAGGAGCGGTAAAGTTTCCTGTTCATAATTTTTTATCGGGGACAAATATCTGAATCTCTAAACAAAGCAATCCACAGCCCAAAGAAGCCGGAGAGATGAATGGCAAATATTTACCTTTGAACCTTAAATCATTCCAAAGCATGATATCAAGAATTTCAATAGGTTCAGCACTCATTTGGTTCTCATTTCTTTTCATTGTTTCGTGCCAGCCACAGGGACGCACAGAGGACATTCGCAAGGTGGATTCACTGCAACAGCGCCTGCAGGCCGCTGAAGAAAATTTCGTAATTGACATGGGTTCCATCCGCAAAAGGACTGACAGCATGAATCAAAAGTATACTTATATTCAGCGCAACTACGATGATTCCATTGGCCTGGAATTACAAACGCTGCTCACTTCCTATCGCGGACTTTTCAAAAGGTACAGCCAGTTTCTTTCGCGGATGCAATTATTGGAGGCGGAAAATATTACGCTAAAAGAAAGGATCGGAAATCTCAAAAAAGATTTGACAGAAGGTAACATAGCAGAGGAAGATTTTGAAACCTACTATGAAAAAGAAGCAGCCATTGTAAATGAGCATGTGGAAGATGTGCGGATAAACGTGAAGAATATTTTCCAGATAGAAAAGCAGTATCAGCGCGATAATGAAAAGGTGACAGCGCTTTATGAGGAATTGGGTGGAAATTATGAAGATCCTCCTGATTCCTGACATGGACTCAGGGCATAAAGGGACTTCTTCGTTTTTTACTGCTGCTGATTCCTTCGGGAATAATTAATTTTGAAGCCCATAATTGACCATTTATTATGAAAGAAACAAAGCAAACGCTTGATGAGGCGGTGGAAAAAATGAAAAAGGCCATCGAACATTTACGCACAGAGCTCAGCAAAATACGCGCAGGCCGTGCCAATCCTCAAATGCTGGAAGACATTAAAATTGATTATTATGGTAATGCGACTTCTATAAGCCATGTAGGCACGGTGAATACCCCGGATGCACGCACAATCACCGTACAACCCTGGGAAAAGCAAATGATCGCTACGATTGAGAAAGCCATAATGAATGCCAACCTGGGACTGAATCCGCAGAATGATGGCAACATGATCCGCATAAACCTGCCGGTGCTCACCGAGGAGCGGAGGCAGCAACTGGTGAAACTCGCGAGAAACGAAGCAGAACTGGCAAAGATCTCCATCCGCTCAGCGAGAAAAGAAGCCAATGAGGAAGTGCGGAACGCAGTAAAAGACGGACTTCCTGAAGACGAGGCGAAACGTACGGAAGATGAGATTCAAAAGCTGACCGACCAGTATTCACTAAAGGTGGATGAATCGCTGGCTGCAAAAGAAAAGGACATAACAACCGTTTAATCACTGATACTCAGTTAAATTTTATTAAAACTAAAAGTGGCAAAACAAATAGCACCTCCTGTAAATGATATTGAAAAATTAATAAGCATAGCCACACAAATCCGGAGAGATATCCTGAGGATGGTGCATGCGGTGCAGTCCGGGCATCCGGGAGGATCTCTGGGTTGTGCCGATTATTTCACTGCACTCTATTTTCATCACTTAAAGCATAATCCGAAAAATTTTTCAATGAATGCTGAAGGTGAGGATATTTTTATTCTTTCAAACGGACACATCTCCCCGGTTTTTTACAGCACTCTGGCCCGCTCCGGATATTTTGACACAGAGGAACTCGGCACTTTCAGGAAGCTGAATTCAAGGCTGCAAGGTCATCCTGCAACGGAAGAAGGACTCCCCGGTATTCGCGTGGCAACAGGTTCCCTCGGCCAGGGCCTGAGTGTAGCCATAGGAGCCGCCCTGGCCAAAAAACTCAATAAAGATACACACCTGGTTTTCTCCCTGCATGGAGATGGTGAACTGCAGGAAGGTCAGAACTGGGAGGCTTTCATGTTTGCCGCGCATCATAAAGTTGACAATATTATTGCTACCATTGATTATAATGGACAACAGATTGATGGCAAAACTGAAAATGTGATCTCACTGGGAGATTTGCATGGCAAGCTGACAGCATTTGGATGGCTGGTGATGGAAATGAATGGCAATGATATGGAAGAAGTTCTCCTGAAGATAGACCAGGCAATAGAAAATACAGGAGAAGGCCAGCCAATTGCGATCATAATGACCACCAATATGGGCAAAGGCGTGGATTTTATGGTGGACGATCATCAATGGCATGGCGTGGCTCCCAATAACGAGCAACTCGAAAAAGCCCTGGCCCAGCTCAAAGAAACCCTTGGGGATTATTGACAGCATTTTAAAAAATGGCTTAAATCTTCGTAATTACATATTTCTTATCTTTTTTCGTTCCTTATATTTTTTTAAACAAAACCTGAGTTTATGATTTACGGAGGCCGGATTATCTTCTTTTTATTTCTTATGTTACTGGCACTGAACGGGCACAGCCAAAGTTCAAGAGGAACGCAGAAAACCCGGATCCTTTTTTTACTGGATGCTTCCGGCAGCATGTACGGCAAATGGGAAAATGCTCAGAAAATTACCGCAGCTAAAAGTATTCTCACAGCGTTGGTGGACAGCCTCCGCTACGTAGAAAATGTAGAACTGGCCTTGCGTGTGTATGGCCATACCAGTCCAAAGGGAGAGCGCAATTGTAAAGACACTAAACTGGAAGTGCCATTTGGCCGCACCAGCGCCTCTGAAATTATTACCAAACTCAGGGAAATAGTGCCCAGGGGTACCACTCCTATTGCGTATTCGCTTACCCAGGCCGCCAATGATTTTCCTGATGCGTCCACTAAAAATATAATTATTTTAATTACCGATGGAATTGAAGAATGCGATGGCGATCCCTGCGCTGTATCTGTAGCCTTGCAGAAGAAAGGCGTAATTCTCCGGCCATTTATAATTGGTCTCGGCCTCAACACTACCCTGATGGCACAATTCGATTGTGTTGGAAAATTTTATAATGCAGAAGATCCCGAATCTTTTAAAACCGTGCTTGAAGTTGTCGTATCTCACGCGCTGAACAATACCACGGCCCAGGTGAACCTGCTTGACCAGAATGGCAAACCCACTGAGACGAATGTCAATATGACCTTCTACGACCGGCACAACAATATATTGATCAACAACCTGTATCATACGATGAATGAGCGGGGCAATCCTGATACCCTGACCCTTGATCCAAACATCAGCTATAATATCCAGGTCAACACCATTCCGCCAGTATATAAAAATGATGTAAACCTTACGCCAGGAAAACATAACGTTATTGCTATTGATGCTCCGCAGGGCGACCTTGAACTGAAGGTAAAGGGCATCACCAATTATGATAAATTGCTTTGCGTAATAAAACCCCTGGGCCGGGATAAAATACTGCACGTCCAAGACTTTAACACGAAGGAAAAATACATTGTAGGAAAATATGATATTGAGATCCTGTGCCTGCCCAGGATACGGATGAGGGAAGTGGAAATAAAACAGAGCTTCACTACCACCATAGAAATTCCCCAACCCGGCAAGCTTTCACTAAGCTCTTATAAGGATATGATCGGGAGTATTTATATGAGCAAAGGCGCTGGACTGGAGTGGGTGTATAACATCCAGGGTAATCTGCGAAGGGAGATCATTGCACTGCAACCCGGTACCTACCAGTTGGTGTACAGGTTCAAATATGCGAATCAATCATTTTATACCAAACAAGTACAATTCACAATATCCTCTGGAGGATCAACACAATTGAATATCAATTAAAAAATGAAGGAATACCCTGTATTAAATGAAAAGGCAACACGTGATGGATTTGGTGACGGTTTGTATGAGGTAGCACAGCAAAACGAAGCTATTGTTGGATTAAGTGCAGATCTTTCAGGTTCGCTGAAAATGAATAAGTTCATTAAAGAATTTCCGGAACGCTTCATTCAATGTGGCGTGGCTGAGGCCAATATGATGGGTGTTGCAGCCGGACTTACCATTGGCGGAAAAATTCCTTATACAGCCACTTTTGCCAATTTCTCAACAGGTCGGGTTTACGACCAGATAAGGCAATCCATTGCATATTCAGGGAAAAACGTGAAGATCTGTGCCTCTCATGCCGGGCTCACACTTGGCGAAGACGGAGCAACCCACCAGATCCTGGAAGACCTCGGTATGATGAAGATGCTGCCGCACATGACGGTAATTAATCCCTGCGATTATAACCAAACCAAAGCCGCGACTATGGCCATTGCTGATCATGATGGTCCTGTTTATCTGCGGTTTGGCAGGCCGAAAGTCCCGGTTTTCATTCCTGACAACATACCGTTTAAAATCGGAAAAGCGCTGAAGCTGACTGAAGGAAATGATATTACTATTGTAGCTACCGGCCATTTGGTTTGGAAAGCTTTGGAAGCCGCTAAAAAACTTAGCGGGCAAGGCATTAGCTGCGAAGTGATCAATATCCACACAATCAAGCCGCTGGACGAAGAGGCGATCCTGGAATCAGCAGGGAAAACCGGCCGCGTTGTGACGGCAGAGGAGCACCAGAGAAATGGCGGGCTCGGTGAAAGTGTGGCAAGTGCCCTGTCCCGGTATCACCCCTGCCGCGTTGAAATGGTAGCCGTGAATGACAGCTTTGGCGAAAGCGGCCAGCCTGAAGAACTGATGGCGAAATATGGACTTGAAACGGCTAATGTTATTCAAGCCTGTCTGCGCGTAATGGAGAGAAAGAAATAAGGCGGTCATCTTCTTTGGCTCCTGTTTTAATATCAGGAAGGTTTCAGAACATTTTCAGGCATGAGCCATTAATTCCTAAACTTTAAAAAATTAAGAATTATGGCAGATCTGCAAACAGGTGATAAAGCTCCCGATTTTACGGCAAAGAACCAGGAAGGAAAGGATGTTTCTCTGAAGGATTTTAAGGGCAAAAAGGTAGTCCTTTATTTTTATCCCAAAGATTTTACAAGCGGCTGTACCACTGAATCTGAAAACCTTCGCGACCACTACCCTGACCTTTTGGATGAAGGCTATGACGTGCTCGGAGTAAGCACTGATGACGTAGAATCGCACAGAAAATTTGCCAGTACCTACAAGCTTCCTTTCAGTCTTCTTGCTGATCCTGACAAGGAATTAGTAAACATGTATGGCGTGTATGGAGAAAAAAACATGTATGGCAAAAAATACATGGGCGTTAAACGAACCACTTTTATTATAGATGAAGAAGGTAGAATCGAGAACATTATTAAAAAGGTAAAAAATAAAGAACACGCTCAGCAAGTGCTGAACAGCAATTAGCGCCACTGCTCGCTGTATTACTGTAGCTTTGGTGCAATTTTAATTTCGGACAAGATACATAGATAAAGATCTATCTTTATACTTCAGTCTAAAATCCTAATATTTGACGATCACTGTCTTTACGGAGTTAATTAATTCTTTCTACCTGATTTTAATAGGGTCATGTAATTCGCTGTTCAATTTTCCCAAATAAAGGTTCCGTAGCATCAGAAGATATCAGTTTTTGAAAGATAAATCTACTTCAAAGAGTTTGATTACTTTACCAACATGATGTTTCCTTTGTAAACTTCTCTTACACTTCCTGCACCCCATGCCTCTGCTTTGAAAACATAGACACCTTCGGGGCAGGCAGTCCCTTTGAAGGTGCCGTCCCAACCTTTACTGAAGTCTGTGGTGGAAAAGATCAGCTCTCCCCAGCGATTGTAAATTTCCAGATTCCACCTCGTTACGTTATATCCTACCGCCTTGAAGAGCGGGTTTCTACCGCCAGGGGTAAAGGCATTCGGAAAAAAAATGCTGAAACTATTATCTATATAAATATTCCCAAAAGCACTATCTGGGCATCCCCACTCGTTGTAAGCCACCAGCATAACATGGTATATGCCAGTATCCTCAAAGCGATGGATTGGAGAAGAAGTGGTAGTAGTGGTGTTTCCTATTGACCAAAAATAGGATATAGCATGAGTGCTAGTATTGATAAACATAACTCTACTGTTAACGACTGCTGTATCGGAAGGAACCATAGAAAATGCCGCTAGTGGAGAAGGAAATACTTCAATGAAAATGCTGTCCTCCGTGAGTTCAGAGCAACCATCCGACAGCACCACCTTAACCCAACCGCTTTCCATTATTTGTATGCGGATAGCCTGACCATGGACATTATACTGTGGCCAGAAATAATCATAGCTAAGTGAGTCGCCACCATTACCCATGGCCATGAATGCTACCGAATCTCCTGCACAGCCGGTTATTACTGAAGCAGATAAGGTTGCTTCTAGGGGTGGTCGTACCTTTAACAGTACTTCTGATGTATCGCTACAGCCCGCCTCATTCGTAACAATTAGATGGTATTGCTGCGTATGCGGCAGTTGGGCTACCGGATTAGGGATACTATCAGCAGAAAGATAACGGGCAGGTATCCATTTATAGGTAATGCCACCGGAGCCTTTCATCGTATAACTTTGATTGTAGCAAAGAACGGTATCGGGGCCAGCATGGGAAACAGGTAATGAATCGCGATTAACAAGCAGGGTGTTAGCCACACTACATATAGTGGTATCCAGTAACCGAAGAATGTATATACCTGGAGAAGTGACTGTTAGTTCATCGGCTAATATTGTATCTGATGCGGGTGTGATCCAATATACCGGAAAACCTGCTGTCCCGGCAGCCAGTAAATTAATAGAATCGTTGGGACAAAAGCTGGCTTCATGCGCTGTTTCAATTCTTAACTGGCTTGCAAAAACAACTTTGATTGTATCCGTGGTCATGCAGCCGTTGTACGATACATCCACATAATAAATGCCGCTGGTATCAACATTGATTGCCGGAGTTATGGCACCTGTATTCCACGAAAAGTTAAATGGATGGTTATTCGTATCAGCGGTTAACATGAGAGAAGGTCCACTACAAATGACGGTGTCGTTCCCCAAATCCACCTTCGGGTATAGGCGTGAAGAACATACAGTTGATACCTCCCGTTCTATAAGAAGATGTCTAATATTCAGTGTAGTATCTGCAATCGTTACATTGGTCACTATATCAGGAAATGGCCTTGAGACAAGGTGAAAATTTTCATTTTGAGTAATAACGGGAGTATCAACTTCACCACAGCCTACAAAGCCATTTTTATCAGCCTTCATCAAAGTGGTTGATCCTAACAGGCCATCGGCATAGAAACCAACTGTTACAATTCCGGTGTCACCGGCATCAATTGCGGTGGCTCTCTTACCTTCCACATTCCCATCTTGTCCACTTTGAAAATTTGTAAAAATCCTTGCCCATCTGACATCCCCTTTCAAATCCAGTTTGGCACCAATATGATCTCTATATTGTCCATCCCGATATACTTTAAACCCTAAGACAATGCTACTATCAGCCACACTCTTTACGAGGGAAACAGGATCAAGCAAAGTCGAATTTCCATTTAAATTAAAGCTTTTAGCTGAATCTACCTGGGTAGGATTAGACAGTATGAATAAAAAATCTTTGCTAAAGCGGTTGTGCACCCCATTCCCAATTGCATAGATTTTCCCATTGGGGCCAATATCAGCCGTAAGTATTCTGGCATTAGGACAGTTGTTAAACGCATTGACAATCTGGGAATGGGATTGAAGCGTTCCAGCAGACGAGATATGCAATAATTGTGAGCAAGAATAAAACAACAATATATCCCCATTTTGCCATTCCATAATCTTCATCAAATCAGCAAATGGAAATTCATAATTTACCGCCCATTCCACATCTCCATCTTCGTTTAACTTTATTACCTGAATTAGTTCTGTTGGGTCTTGCTTTCCATGTGGAAAGGCAATGACAACTCCTGAATCAGAGACTGATATGATATTTAATGATCTTATATTACGAAATTCATATCCTTCAGCGAGTTGTTGTTCAGTTAAACTGATCTTTTTGCTCCACAATTCCTTTCCGTTATTTATTTCAATTTTTGAAATAAGTATTACTTCATTATTAAGCCGAAAAACAACAAAGAGATATTCCCCTGCATCATTAATGTCACTTTGTAAGTATGTAGATGGGCCAGTACCGTTTAGGACTAATTGTTTACTCCATAACACATTCTGACAGGCATCCAATCTAATCAGGAAAAAAGTAATCTCTTCTGAGTTATGGTTTACTTCCTTCAGTAAGAAGTCTCCGTTACCAAGTATTTGGACTGTTCTATCATTCTGGGAAGGGGCTTTGTCAATTCTTGATACAAAAGAGTTTTGCCCTTGGATAAAATCAGGGTTTCCTAAACTCATAATAATAAAAAAAACTACTCTTTTCACTTCTTTGCTTTGAGGGTACAAGTTAACTTGGTTTAAATTTAACTTCCAAACTTGTTCATTGTTTTGTGATTGCGCTTAAAATTTGATGCATCAAAGCGCTTAGTATCTTAGCCAATAACTTGCTTGCACTATAAAGTTTCGCGTTCACCCTTGGGCAGTGGGCAGTGAACAGTTGGCTGTGTATAACTTGTTCAAAACTTGTGGAAACCAACGTACCTTATGCACAATACCGGTGGATTACCTCGATGGATATTCTTTGAAGAACTATTAGGAATTACCAACCCGTCAGCTTTGAATGGGGGAACCTAAATGAGTATATTTGCAGGCAATTAAAGCGACTGAGAAATGTACTACCACAGCCTTGGCAAGTTTCCCCATAAACGCCATACCGTCTATCGCAAAGCGGATGGCAGCCTGTATCATGAAGAGCTGGTTTCCACTGAAGGTTTCTCTAATGTCTATTCACTGGTGTACCACAACTTCCAGCCAACACGAATACTTGAAGCAGAAGAGCCTTACTCTACCGAACCGGAACTGGCCTTTGACAAGCACCTGAAGCACCGGTCATTCACTACTTTCAACGTTGCACCCGCTGACAGCTTCCTGAAAAGCCGCGAGATAATGCTCCTGAACAACGACATTATTATAGGCGTGGCAGCCCCCACAAGCTTTGGAGATTATTTCTATAAAAATGGTGCGGCAGACGAAATGCTGTTTATCCATAAGGGCAGCGGCAGGCTTAAATCCATGTACGGGGAAGTGCCTTTTAAATACGGTGATTACGTCATCATTCCACGCGGAACCATTTACCAACTGGAATTTGACAGCCAGGAGAACCGCATTTTATACTGCGAATCTCCCACGCCCATTGTGCCGCCCGAACGCTACCGGAATAAATTTGGGCAATTGCTGGAACATAGTCCCTATTATGAGCGCGACATCAGAAAGCCTCAAAACCTCGAAACCCATAACAAGGAAGGTGAATTCAAAATTTTAATTAAAAAAGGACACAATATCTATCCTTATATATATGCCAATCATCCTTTTGATGTAATTGGCTGGGATGGCTATGTGTATCCTTATGCCTTCTCCATTCACGATTTCGAGCCTATTACAGGACGCATCCATCAGCCGCCTCCGGTGCATCAAACGTTCGAGGCCCGCAACTACGTTATCTGCTCATTCGTCCCGAGGCTTTATGATTACCATCCGGAATCCATACCCGCACCCTACAATCACAGCAATGTGGATTCTGATGAGTTGCTATATTATGTGGATGGCGACTTTATGAGCCGTAAGCATGTGGAGCAAGGAATGATCACGTTGCACCCCGGTGGCATTCCGCATGGTCCCCATCCCGGCACCGTGGAAAAAAGCATTGGGGCAAAAGAGACAAAAGAACTTGCGGTGATGATTGATACTTTCCATCCGCTTCAGATCACAAAAGCCGCAATCAAGCTCGAAAATCCGGAGTATTACAAATCCTGGGTAGAATAATTGTTTACTTCTAAATAAAATTGAAAACAGTAAAATCCTGAGTTATGGAACTTAAAGAAAAAGAGTTGGCCACAGAAAAAGGCAAGGACTTCCTGCCACTGTTGGGTACTGACTTTATTGAACTATATGTGGGCAATGCCAAGCAAGCGGCCCACTTTTACCGCACTGCCTTTGGCTTTCAGCCCCTTGCCTATGCCGGCCCGGAAACCGGAGTACGCGATCGCTGCTCCTACGTAGTGCGGCAGGAAAAAGTGACATTCGTGCTCACCACACCTTTGCAGCCCAACAACGCTATTGCCGATCATATTTACCTGCATGGCGATGGCGTGAAAGTCTATGCCATCACGGTGGATGACAGCGAAGATGCCTTTAAACAAACAGTGCAACGCGGTGGCCGGCCCTACCTTGAGCCTCAAACCAAAAGTGATGATAGCGGAGACATTGTGATCTCTGGAATTCATACTTATGGAGATACGGTTCACCTTTTTGTTGAACGCAAAAACTACAATGGTATCTTTATGCCCGGCTATGAAAAATGGGAATCCAGGCTGGAAACAGAGCCGGTAGGACTGAAATATATTGACCACTGCGTAGGCAATGTGGAGCTCGGTAAAATGAACGTCTGGGTAGAGTTTTACGAAAAAGTGATGGGCTTCAAGAACCTTATCTCCTTTGATGACAAAGACATTTCTACCGAATATACTTCACTGATGAGCAAGGTGATGAGCAACGATAACGGCTACATCAAATTCCCGATCAATGAGCCTGCTGCCGGTAAGAAGAAGTCGCAGATTGAAGAATATCTTGATTTCTACCGCAGCCCCGGAGTGCAACATGTAGCTATTGCAACGGGAAATATCCTCGAAACGGTTACTAACATGCAGGATCGTGGTGTGGAATTTCTCTACGTTCCCACTTCTTATTATGACGACCTTCTGGACCGCGTGGGAGAGATAGACGAAGAAATACGCGACCTGAAAAAGCTCGGCATCCTGGTGGATCGCGATCCGCACGGCTACCTGTTGCAGATCTTCACCAAACCTGTTGTGGACCGCCCTACCCTGTTCTTTGAAATTATCCAGCGTAAAGGTGCGCAGTCATTTGGCAAAGGAAATTTCAAGGCACTATTTGAAGCCATAGAAAGAGAACAGGAAAGAAGAGGAAATCTCTGATTTATTATTCTGAAAATTTCTGATCAGGTTTACGAGGATGAATCTTGCCCACGAATTTTGTCGGGCAAGGTCATCCCTCCTGCCTGCCTATGGCATGTATTCAGGAGGGCAGCTTTTTCTTTTTAAGGCTTTATTTTCCAGATCTTGTCTGCAGTTGTTAAATATTCAGGCAAGGCGGCAGAGCCATACCATTTGTACAATTCGGCTTCTAATAATTTTGCATTAATAGCAGGATCGGTTTCCAATAATTCATTGGCTTCTTCAAAATTTTCCACATTTAAAATAAAAATTCCCCGGTAGGTATTTTCGTTTTTGCCAAGCGGCCCTGCTACAATTAACTTTCCCAAATCAACAAGTCGTTCAATATTCCTTAGGTGACCGGAAAAGCAACTGTCAATTAAATGTTTTTCACGGGATTGATTGCTGCCGGTTTTTAACAGTACCAATACATAGCTTTTCATACCATAACCATCCGCTCCTAACCTCTCTGCCAGGGTGGAGTCGAACGCTGGATTTGTGGTTTGTCCCTTTGCCAAACCTGCTGCACAGACAAGAATAGAAATTATTATAAAGGTCAATTTTATAGAATGCATCGTTTTGTTTAATTTATTTTTGTTTTAAAATCAAATTATAAACTAATTTAAATAATACAGCTCTTTCCAAAGCAGATTAAAACTCAAACCCCACCTTGATTGCATAGCGATTAAACCGGAAATCATACTCTCTTACGCCATTCCAAAACTCTTCCGTAGCAGAAGCTCGCTGATGAGAATAACCTAGACCAATAATGAAAGCAGCCTCAGGCCCCATCCCCACCCTCATTCCAATTTCTCCCCCAGCAGTAAGTCCCCCTTTGTCTCGGTAGTCCGCGCTCCTGTCGCCCAATACGCTTCCATAGCCTACCTGAAGTGCGTAAAAGGGAGTGTTCGCCTCCGGAAGCAGGGTTCCACGAATATCCAGAAAAAGGGGAATTATCGCATACGAGAATAAATAATTTGGATAAACATCCAATCCGGCACCTATTCCAGCCTTAGCCCAATGCCGGAATTCATAACCATTGATCAACCGAAAGGACCACCCGGACGAAGTCGCATTATCATGGTTGCTGCCAAGTAGAAAACCCAACCGGATAATATGATACAAAGGGGAGCGGAAATCAAAAGGCTTCGGTTCCTGCCAGAATTTTTCTTCACGAACGCTGTCTACATTGCTTGCGGAAACTGCCCAAATACTGCCATCTCCCATCCGGATCTTCAATACGCCAGCACTGTCTTCCTGTATCACTTCACCACGGAGAACGCTGCCATCACTGAGGTAAACAACATCCTGAACCTTTCCGCCAGACTGCGCTGAAATAGTTACAGGAATTAAAATAAGAAGGAAAATCAATGGCCTGAAAATATTATGCATCCTTAGATTTTTTAGATAAATAAACGAAACTACTTTTATCTTCGTTGTGTTAACCGTTTTCAATCTCTAATATTTCAGCCGTCATGACAAAATTAATGAAACTGCCTTTCCTCGCACTTAGCTTTTTGTTAATAGCCAGTGCTTGTACCAAAGACTCCTGCAAACTTACCGACATCAGGAGAGTAAATATCCCGGTTTATATGTCGCTGGAGGAATTCCGGCAGGGCGTAAAAATGGAGGCCCCACGGCTGCTGGAAAATCCGGGAAAAATATATTTCTATCAGGGTTACCTTTTTATAAATGAATATGATGAAGGCATTCATGTATATGATAACAGGAACCCTGGAACCCCGTCAAACCTTGGATTTATAAAAATAAAAGGTAATTATGAACTGGCGGTAAAAAACGGAGTGCTGCTGGCGGATAGCTATATGGATCTCGTGGCGATTGATATTTCTGACCCAGGCAATGCGAGGGAAGCCGGGCGGTTACCCGATGTTTTCGAGCACTACGCCACTGCCCAGGGCTTTCCAATGGACGAAGAGCAGGGCGTAATCGTGGACTGGGAAGAAAAGGAACTCACTGAGGTAACTGATAATTGCGACCGATACAGCTATTACAACTATAACGGCAGCGTATTTCAGGGTACGACAGGATCAGGCACGATGCCGGTAGCCGTAGCGGAGAATGCCTCCGGAGCTGAGCAGGGTGGAAGCAGCAGCGGTATTGGCGGATCCATGGCAAGATTCACCATTTCAGGCGATTATCTTTACTCAATTTCTACTAGTTCAATGGAAGCCTTTGATGTGAGCGCACCCACTTCCCCCGTCAGGCGGGGCAGCCAAACTCTTTCCCGTATGGCGGAAACTATCTTTCCCTATGAGGATAAGCTCTTTCTCGGAACCACTACCGGGATGATGATTTACAGCCTCGCGAATCCGGCTCTTCCACAGTTCATATCGGAACTGGAACATGTGACGAGCTGCGACCCCGTAGCCGTAGAAGGCCAATTTGCTTATGTAACGCTCCGCGATGGCAACACTTGCCAGAATTTTACGAATCAACTTGAAGTAGTAGATATTTCCAACATACAGGCGCCCAAACTACTGGCCGTGCATCCCATGCATAATCCTCACGGCCTCGGCATTGATGATGGTACGCTATTCATTTGTGATGGAGATGCCGGACTGAAAGTATTTGATGCAACTGACCCGCTTACCATTGGCGAGAACCTGATATCCAGTGATGCGTCCATTACTGCAATTGATGTCATCCCTTTCAATGATATACTTATGGTCATCTCCAAAGAAGGTTTTTACCAATATGACTACAGCGACCCCGTAAACCTTCGTCTGCTGAGCGTAATACCTGTTACCGGGATTTGACCGGATCCTGGCTGATTTAATTATTAAAGCGGGAAAATTAGATTCGTTTGTGGTTTATTAAAAATCGCTGAAGGAAAAAGCCTGATCCTTTAAAATACCATCTGGAATTCTACTGAGACCTCGTCACCGGATTTTATAAGCCCAAACATAGCCGAAGGAGGAGTAACCTCAAAGTTGCTGAGCTTTATCTGCGTATTTCCCTTGATAACAAGTTTTTCATCCATATTCTGGCTGGTGGCATTTACAGGAACTATTCGTTTCACACCGGCCAGAGTCAATTCGCCCACGGCCTCAAAGCGAGTGATGAGTCCCGTAGTTTCCCGGGTCTGAATTTCAGATAATGAAAAGAATATTTCCGGAAATTCTTCTGCTTTTAATGCCCTGTAAGCATCCCGCTCCATTGCGCTTGTGCCGCTTTTCAGGCTTTTAACCGGGAGTTGCAGTCGCAGGCCCCGGAGGCCGCCATTTTCTTTATCCAGATTCAACCTGCCGGTAGCCTCCTTCGAAATCATCTTCCATTCATTGATCGTAGAATATCCTTTCACCACGACCTCAACATCCACAGCCTCCAGTTCAGTTTTGGAAGCTCCGGTAAGTCCCGGAAATACCAAAACCACAAAGAACCAAATCTGGTATTTTAAAACACTTTTCATTTAAAATAACTAAAAGGTTAACCGGAGCCGTAAAAGCACATTTCAAAAATAAATGCTGTTTTAATATTAAATTTTAAAATCTAAAAGTTTAAAAAAAGATTGAGCCTTCAAGTACCAATCCATTGAATCTTCCACCATGCAGAATATTGGTTTCAGCGAATCCATCATATTCCTGATTTACATATTCTGCTTTGCATAAAATATTATTACCGATAAAATATCCCATTCCTCCGGCAAATCTGTTAATGGTTACCGCGTCTCCGGTTCCTTTCATCTCGCCATAAGCGCTGTTGTAGCGGCCTCCGATATAAAATTTTTCCTTTGCACCAAAACGGTAAAGCAGGTCCACTCCCATTTGATTCCAGGTTCTATCCGAACTCTCGCCTGTCCCGAATCCTGTTGCTGTTTCAAAATTGCCGAAGAATTCCAGGCCATGAAATTTCAGGAACGGGTTCAGCACCATTGCCGTAATGTGCTTACTGAATTCAGGGTTATACCGGCCATTGGTAAAACTGTTTACTGCCTCATTGTCCATCACATTATAATATCGGGAACCAGCGCGGTCACCGGAATAGAGGGTTGACCTGGCGGCATTGTCAATCGCGTAAACCGAGCCTGTCAGCCGTAGTCTGAGATCATCATTAATTTGCCCGTCATAGCCAAGCTTGCCCAGGAAAGCAGGATCGCGTCCACCGGGATTTCTTTGCACGCTGCCGGTGATCTGGCCACTTGTCACTCCTGCCATTGCAAGGAAACCTTTGTAGTTAAAGTAAACTTCTCCGCCCATTTCAGTGGCAAAGGCATCCATGATGTAATTGCCCACAAACGGGTTTTTGAAAGAATTTCCGTTGTCCGTTCTTCGGAAATGTGCATCACCATAATTAATTTCCATGTGACCAACCTTGACGGTCACATATTCCATAATATTGTCCACCAAACCGCTGTTGAGAAAAAGCATTTTATCAAATTGAAGGTAACCGCCTTTTACCCATGCTTCCGGGTGATGTCTTGAGGATAAGTAGGTTACCAATTCCAACCGGATTCCGTCCTCCAACTGTGCTTCCAGATTTAGATTTGCAGTGGCCAGGTTAAAGCCGGGGCCAAGATCATAAAGCTGATTCAGGTTTACCTCCTCGTCCACATCGTCTGGAGCATATCTGGGGACTGCAGCATTCTCATGATCCAGCGCCTGGAATTGAATCGTAAATGCACCGCCTACTCTCACCTGTAACCCCTGGTAAGGGACGGTATCCTCTTTCCCGGTTTCAAATGTATTCAGCCCAGCTTTTCCAGCCGGATTCCAGAACTGCAGATCGCCAGTGGAAATCTGACCAAATGCTTCCATGCCGCTCAGGCACAGTAACCCCGTAAAAATTAATACCTTTTTCATTGATCAGCCAAAATTTAATTTAGTTAAATAAATAATCAAAAAACCGCTTTATAATGAATAGTTATTTCATTACCGGTTTTGATTGTTCCCAGCATGGCCGTGGGTGGATCAATATTGAAGTCCGTCAGTTTGAGATCCTTCTTGCCTTCAAAATATATCTTCCCTCCATCCACCCGGCCGGTAGCATCTATTTGTACTACCTGGCTAACCCCGGCTACTGTGAGGTTGCCATTTCCACTGAATGATGCTTCATTTCCCTCTTTCTGGGCGATCTTTACATTGCTTATGCTGAATTTAATATTTGGAAATTCAGAAGCTTTCAGCGCCTTGTAGGTATTTTCATCCATTGCCTTTTTGCCGCTTTTAAAACTCTTTGCCGGAATTGTAAACTGCAGGCTGCTCACATCGGTGATCTGGTTACCATTCAAATGCATGGACGAAGAGCCAGAGGCTTTGTCAGTCGTAATTTCCCAATCATGTAGGCTGGAAGTACCCGTTATCCTGAACTCTGTTTCGGGTTGCAAATGGTAGGTTCTGTGCGGCAGGAAAGCCACAGCACTCACTGCTGATAGAATTAATATTAAGAAATAAGTTGATCTTTTCATATTGCTGTTTTTTCTAGGCCAAAGTTAAATACTATGAAGCCAGTTGCCACTGTTTCATTCATATAAAAATAAGTTTATCATTTTGTTTTCCAAAAGATAATTCGTCTCTGCTTGTGAACAGCCTTCAGCCCGGATAAGTTGAAAGGTTTTTTTAAATTATAAATACTTGCATTCTGCAGGAAGTTCAGGTTCCGCTGCTTCTGTTCTCGTACATCCTTCATAAAACAAGAAAAATCCTGTTTTCGCCTTTAAAATTTAAATAATAAAAATATCAGGGACTACAGGGTTTTAATGGGAGCGTTTAAAATATATTATCTTTAATGCAAAATGAATAACGTCCCTTTTATTAAATTTTCTGTTCTCATGAATTTTAAATTTGAAAATATCCAAAGAAATGCAGATTTTAAACATAGTTTTCATAAGATAATTTTTAGAAAACCCTGAACCCCTTGCGCCCGTTGATAAATCAAGATCATAAATATTTCAACAATGAAGCATCTGAAAATCCAGGGTAAAACGATACCGGCACTCGGTTTTGGCACTTTTGAACTAACAGGAGAGGAATGCAGGAAAGGAGTGCGGGATGCGATTGAAATTGGCTACAGGCACATTGACACAGCACGGGATTACCGCAACGAGCAGGAAGTGGCTCAGGGAATAAAAGATACGGGCATTGACCGGGAAAAGCTGTGGGTCACCACCAAAGTCTGGCGCGACCACCTAGACAAAAAGAACGTCCGCAAAGAAGCCGAGGAGAGTTTGCGCAAGCTGAACACGGAGTATATCGACCTGCTGCTGATACACTGGCCCAATTCCGATTTTCCGCTTGAGCAAACACTGGAAGAAATGTTTCGCCTGCAGGAGGAAGGAAAAACCCGCACTACGGGTGTGAGTAATTTTCCAACTCAATTGCTCAAAAAAGCGCTGCAAGCCGGCCCTATCCTGACGAACCAGGTGGAGTACCATCCCTATCTTGGCCAGCAAAAGCTCCTGAATCTGATCCGGGAACATGAAATGATGCTTACAGCTTACAGTCCCGTGGCGCAAGGAGCGATATTGGATGATCAGGTGCTGAAGGAAATTTCCGAAGCGTATGATAAGAATCCTGCGCAGGTAGCCCTTCGCTGGCTGATGCAACAGGAAAACGTGGCGGCCATTCCCAGGTCATCAAGCCACAAACACCGTAAGCAGAATTTCGACATTTTCGACTTTGAACTCACTCGCGAGGAAATGGACTGGATCTCAAGCATCAGCAGAGGAGAACGCTTCGTTAACCCTCCATTTGCACCAGACTGGGACTGATGCTGGTTTCAGCATAATTTTTCCCGGCAGGAATAAATGAGGAAGAGCAGCCGGCCATTCTGTTTCGTGATCATAAATCCAAAGAAATCAGTCTCCTGCGGATCTTAGAATGTCCATACAAGTATTCACGGAAGACGGAGAGCGATCAATCCTCATTCACAAGTCCTTTCTCCTCCTTAACTTTCGGCCCTCAATTCAAAACCAAAGAATATGTTAAAAGGAATGTTACTCGCACTCTGTGTGCTGATTACGGTTGCCTTGCAGGCCCAGGAAACGCTCACCCCCGAATTGCTCTGGAAATTCAAACGCGTAGGTTCTCCCGTGGTATCACCGGATGGAAAGCAGTTCGTTTATCCTGTCTCAAATTATGACCTGAAAGAAAACAAAGGCAATACGGATCTTTATTTATTAGATGCAAAGGGCGGAACACCCGTCCAGCTTACCTCACTCACAGGAAGCGAATTCAACGCTGTATGGCGCGCGGACGGAAAAAAGATCGGTTTCCTGGCCACACGCGATGGCGCTCCGCAACTATTCGAGATAAACCCGGATGGCAGTGGCCTGGCAAAACTTACGGAGATGGAAGAGGGAATCGCCAATTTCAGCTACTCTCCTGTCGGAACACACATAATGTATACCCGCAGAGTGAAAACACAGTCTACCGTGCAGGATAAATATCCTGATCTGCCTAAAGCCAATGCCCGTATTATTGATGATCTGATGTACCGGCACTGGGACAAATGGAGCGACTATAAAAGCAGCCACGTCTTTATTACCGGATACGCTGAAGGGACCATAGCTGGCGAGGGCATTGACATAATGCAGGGGCAGAAATTTGATGCTCCGCTCAGGCCATTCGGAGGAGCCGGAGAACTGGACTGGAGTGCAGATGGAAGGATGGTGGCGTACACCAGTAAGAAGGTGACAGGAAAGGAGTACGCAGAAAGCACTAACTCTGATATTTTTCTGTACAACATGATCACGCAGAAAACCACCAACATTTCAGAAGGCATGGAGGGTTATGATAAAGATCCGCTATTCTCTCCTGACGGAGGAAAGATGCTGTGGATGAGCATGGAAACTCCGGGATATGAAAGTGACCGGAACAGGATCTTTGTATATGATTTTGAGACCGGAACAAAAGAAGAACTCACTGCCGGATGGGATTACAGCGCTACTTCTCCAGCCTGGAGCGAGGACGGAAAAACCGTTTATTTTTTAGCCGTAATAAATGCCACTGAACAAATATTTTCAGTTGATTTAAAAAATAAAAAAATTCAACAATTAACGGAAGGAATTCACGACTACGTATCCGTGGCGCCAGCCGGCAAACGCCTGATCGCCACAAAGCGCTCCATGTCAATGCCCAATGAAATTTTTTCTGTAAATCCTAAAAACGGAAAGGATGAGCAACTCACTTTTACCAATAAGGATATGCTGGACAATATGAAAATGGGCACCGTGGAAAAACGGATGATCACCAGTAATGATGGAGAGCAGGTACTAACGTGGGTGATCTATCCGCCCGATTTTGATCCGGCCAAAAAATACCCTGCACTCCTTTATGCGCAGGGTGGACCACAAAGTCCCGTAAGTCAGTTTTTCAGCTACCGGTGGAATTTCCAGCTCATGGCAGCAAACGGTTATATCGTGGTAGCCCCTAACCGCAGAGGTCTTCCGGGTTTCGGCACTAAATGGAATGAGCAGATCAGTGGCGACTGGGGAGGCCAGGCCATGCAGGATCTTCTGGCTGCCATTGATCAGGTGGCCAAAGAACCTTTCGTTGACGAAGAACGGCTGGGCGCCATTGGAGCCAGTTTTGGCGGATATTCCGTCTACTGGCTGGCAGGAAACCATGACGACCGTTTCAAAACTTTTATCTCTCACGCAGGGCTGTACAACCTCGAAAGCTGGTACGCTTCAACTGAAGAAATGTTCTTCGCAAATTATGATGTTAAAGGTGCTCCCTGGGACTCACCGCAGGCCAAGAGTTATGAACTCTTCAGCCCCCATAAGTTTGCAGGCAATTGGGATACGCCCATTTTGGTTATTCATGGCGAAAAGGATTTCCGCGTTCCCATCAACCAGGGAATCGAGGCTTTTCATGCTGCCCAGTTGCAGGGCATTCCGAGCCGCTTTCTTTATTTCCCTGAAGAAGGCCACTGGATTTTAAACCCGCAAAATGGGGTGCTCTGGCACCGAGTATTTTTTGAATGGCTGGATGAGTACTTAAAATAAACCAGGCTGGATATTATTCCGGAATTGAAATCTCAGGATTAATACCCGAATAAACTATATTTCAACTGCGAAACGAAAAACGTCCCTCATTTGGAATTGAAATGTTTTTTGTCCGAAATGCGCTGGCAGGGGCTGATTAACCCTCCGACAGCTTTCCCAAAATAAGCGACTTTCAGAGCGAGTGTAAAACCTAATATCTGCTCCAATGTCTACGAACTTCCTTCAAAATTTTCAAGAATTTGTTAAAGAGAAAAATCTGTTTACGCATGACAGCCATCTGCTTGTGGCCGTAAGCGGGGGCGTAGATTCCGTGGTGCTGTGTCACCTGCTGTCCAAATCAGGATATTCCTTTGCGATGGCCCACTGCAACTTTAATTTACGCGGAAAAGAATCAGAAGAGGATGCGGCCTTTGTAGTGCGCCTGGCTGGACAACTCGGTAAAGAGGTCCACGTAAAGAAATTCAGGGAAGAGGAAGTGACGCAAATGCCCGGACATTCCACCCAAATGGCTGCACGGGAACTGCGCTACCAATGGTTTGCAGAACTGCTCAGAGACCACAATTACGATCTGCTGGCTACCGCACACCATCTGGATGACCAGGCTGAGACCATGCTGCTGAACCTGACCAAAGGAACAGGGATCCGGGGATTGCATGGCATTCTGCCGCTGCATCCTCCGCTTGTGCGGCCCCTGCTTTTTGCTTCCAAAGATGACATTCTGCAATATGCAGAAAAGAAGAACCTCGCTTCCCGCCATGATGCCAGCAATGACGAACTTAAATATCAGCGAAACCTCATCCGGCTGCAGGTGCTGCCCGTTTTACGGCAAATAAATCCTTCCCTGGGCCAGGGCCTGGATGAAACAGCTTCCCGCCTTCAGTTTGCTGAACACGTGTTTCATACTGCGCTCCACCATTTGCAGGATGAACTTTTTCAACCGCATGAAGACGGATATACCATTTCGCTGGAGGCGCTGCAGTTGTTGCCTCATTGCCAGCATTTCCTTTTTGAATGGCTGCATCCCTTTGGTTTTACAGCAGGAATGGCAGCAGAAGCGGTGGAATTGATAACCAGCCAGCCGGGGAGGAAAATTACCTCAGCCACCCATCAATTGATCCGTGACCGGGAATACCTCTTCCTGCGGCCGCTGCCTGCAAATGGCGCAGAACTCGCAGAAGTACAAATCACGAAGGAAATGGAGAATGTACGGTTCGGAAACCGGGACTTTGAAATTTCGGTAGTTGCAGCTTCAGCAATTGCGGATCTGAAAAACCCTGAAGTCGCTTACCTAGATCTCGAAAAACTGCAATTCCCATTGGTAATGCGCCAATGGCAACCGGGAGATGCATTTCAACCTTTTGGAATGAATGCGCACAAAAAATTGAGTGATTACCTGACTAACGAGAAAGTATCGGTGGTGGAAAAACAGGAAATTCCCGTCATCACCTCTTCCGGCAAAATAGCCTGGGTGGCCGGGCTGCGCGTTGACCAATCATTCGCGCTTGCTTCTTCTTCAAAACAAGCCCTGAAAATTAAACTGACCCGATAATTGAACTAAAACAGGAAATCTCAGGAATTCCTCAACACATTGTAAACCGCTTATTAGCATGAAATATATATTCCTCTTTGCAACTTTCATTTTCCTTGCTACAGCATTATGGGCGCAGGAAGATTTTACCTACAAACAATCGGAAATAATGACGGCAAAGCCCATGGGTCAGGTAAATGTGGCGGCTATTACCGATGATTTTCGTCCCAGACTTTACAACCTCGAGGCGCCTGTTCCCGGTTCAAAAAGTTACCGGGCATGGCTGATGGAACACAAAAAACAAATCGGCCCAAAGCTGCGATCGATTCCCTCCGACAAAACACTGCTGGATAAGCCCGAGGCAACTCAACTCCGGAACTTTGAAGGCAACCTCTTTAATTTAAATGATCCCGGTGCTCCGAACGATAACCACATTGCCATTTCCAATGAAGGCAAAATCGTTTCTGTAATTAATAAATCAATTTATGTTTTTGACACACTGGGGAATATGCTCCAAAGCGTTTCGCTGCACGCATTTTCTGATACGCTGGGACTTAGCAATGACAAGTACGATCCGCGGGTAATTTATGATCCCAATGCCGACAAATTCATCATCATGTTCCTGCACGGACGTACCGACTCCACGAGCCTGATAGTATCGGCATTTTCGCAAACCAACGACCCTTCCGGCATCTGGAATTTATACACACTGCCGGGCAATCCTGTGCTGGACACGAGCTGGTCAGACTTTCCGATGATGGGCATTACCGAGGATGAAGTATTCCTGACCATCAACCTGCTGAAGAATGGACTTCCCTGGCAGGAAGCTTTTAAGCAAACGGTCATCTGGCAAATCAACATGAACAGTGGATATAACAACGAGGAACTGCAACTTAAACACTATACCGGATTCCGCTATAAGGGTACTACCCTGCGCAATGTCTGCCCGGTGCAGGGCGGCTCCCGTCCAATGGGACCGGGCATTTATTTTCTTAACAACCGGAATTTTGACCTGGTCAATGACACCATATTTATGCTGCGCCTCACCGGAACCCTGGACGACCCCAACACAGAACTTACCGTGGCAGCTTTGCGATCGGACGTAAAATATGGCGTCCCTCCTACTGCTGACCAGCCGAACAATCACTATTTCGATACAAATGACGGACGCGTTCTGGATGCTTATGAAGAAAATGGCCTTATCCATTTTGTGGCAAATACCAGGGATATGCAAACGCAGCTTGCCTCTATTTATCACGGAACCATAACCCTGACCCCGCCATTCAGACTCACCGGCCGCGTATTAAGCCATCCCTATCTGGAGTTCGGATATCCTTCTATAGCCTACATGGGCGTAGGATTGGAGAATGAAGCGCTCATAGCTTTTGATCACACATCGGATACCGTTAATCCGGGCAATTCTATTATCTACTTCAAGGATGGAGAATATTCAGATGCCAAACGAATGAAGGATGGTGAGGTATTCGTAAATATCGTCAGCGGCCTTTATGAGCGATGGGGTGACTATACCGGGATTCAACGCAAGTATAATGAGCCGGGCAGGGCCTGGATGGCCGCCAACTTTGGCAAAAAAAGAAGCGGAGGGTTAGGTTTTCAAAATATAAATGGCACCTGGATATCAGAGATCTCTGTGGGCGACAAAACCGAAGTGGTAAATCCTGTGGCCAACATCTTCCCCACACCTTCACCGGAATTTTTCAGTGTGAAATTTCAAATGGACGAAAATGCCAGGCTCTCATTTAACATCTACGATATCCGTGGCAGACTTATAGAGACATTATTAAATCAGGAAGTATCGAGCGGTGAAAATCTCTTTACTTTCTCAACCGCCCCGCTGCAAATCGGAAATTATATTCTCCGCATAGAAAAAAATGGTGAAGAATTCATGACCGAACGTATTGTCGTAGCAAGATAAAACCAGTTCGTAGTTTTTAATTAAAATTCAATAGGTCATTTCGAAATCTTATAAGTTTAATTTAAAACAAATAAGATCGCGCAATATCCGTCCAATCCGTTAGATCCGCATTCCCATTAAATTTTTCCCCTCCATTAATTTCAAATAATTCCATTGTCCAGAAGCATTCCCTTCCTTGCAGTCGTCATTATCCTCATGCTGCTCATTGATATTTACGTTTTCCAGGCACTGCGCACCGTCACGAATGAATCATCACTTTTTACCAGAAGAATCGTCTATACCGCGTTCTGGACCCTCACCACCCTTTCCCTGAGCGTGATCCTGGCCGCCCTGTTGACTGATTTTACATCCTGGCCCAAACTCTACAGAACCTATCTCCCGGCCCTGGTGCTGGTGCTTTATATTTCAAAAATACCTGCTCTGCTGTTCATATTTACCGATGACCTGTGGCGGGGAATGCAGTGGGTAGTCCATCTTTTTTATGAAGGCACCGAGCGGATCCAGCAAGGTGATATTGCCGGACCAAAAATTTCTCGTTCCCAATTCCTGAATATTGCAGCCCTCATGGCTAGTGGATTCCTCTTTAGCACATTTTTCTACGGAATGGTGAGGGGAGCGTATGACTTCCGGGTGAAGCGCATAAAGATCCGGCTGCCTAACCTCCCCGGCAATTTTGACGGAATGAAGATCGTGCAGATCTCCGATATCCATACCGGAAGCTTCACTACCAATAATCCGTTGGAAAAGGCCGTAAAGCTCATCAACCGGCAGAAGGCGGATATGGTATTTTTTACCGGAGACTTGGTGAATAACGTAAGCCAGGAGGCCGAACGATTCAAGAGCACACTCTCGGGAGTGCAGGCTGATGAAGGCATTTATTCCATTCTCGGCAACCATGACTATGGTGATTACGCCCAATGGCCCAGCGAAAAAGAAAAGCATGAGAATTTGGAGCGGATGAAAGCCATCCACCGGGAAATGGGCTGGACGCTGCTGCTTGACGAAAACCGCATCGTGACACGTGCAGGAGAAAAAATGGCCGTATTGGGTGTGCAGAACTGGAGTGCCAATACAAGGTTCAGAAAATATGGCAACCTGGCCACAGCCCATGCCGGGACGGAAGACATACCCTTTAAACTGCTGCTCTCGCACGATCCATCTCACTGGGGCGCTGAGGTAACAGAAAAGTATCATGACATTGACGTTACCTTCTCCGGGCATACGCACGGCATGCAGTTCGGCATTGATATTCCCGGCCTGAAATGGAGCCCCGTGCAATATGTTTACAAGCAGTGGTCGGGATTGTATGAAAAAGGCAGACAGATGCTTTACGTAAACCGGGGCCTCGGCTTTTTAGGCTACCCCGGCCGCGTAGGAATGTGGCCGGAAATCACGGTCTTTGAATTCAGCAGAGGATAAGTTTCGGCCTGACCTAAAGTTTCCCAAGATCAATTCTCATTTCACCACGGGTTGGTTGCCCAAACGGAGAGTTCCGGCACAAACCCGCGGTCATCCATCTCCAGCACCGACCGGATGGCGCTGGCAATTTCTTCCCCACGTAGCTTATTGGGCTGAGGTTCGCGCTCCTGACCGCTGGAACTGCCAAAGGCCGTAGTCACCTCGCTGGGATTAATGAGGAAAACGCGCACGTTGTATTTCCGCAGTTCTGCACGCCAGCATTCGGTCATTCCCTTCAGCGCCCATTTTGATGAACTGTAAATGGTCCCGCCCTCATAGCCTTTCGTGGCAGCCGTGGAAGCAATGTTCACGATATTGCCATAGTTCTGCTCCATAAACAGAATTGCCGCGCGCTTTGCCATCATCGCTGCTCCCACTACATTTACGGTGTGAACCCGGTCAAAATCCTCACGTTTCAGTTCCTGCAGGTTGGCACGCCCGCCAATTCCTGCGTTATTTATAAGAATATCCAGTCCTCCCAGGTGGCTCACTGCTTCATCGAAACTGCGGTCAATATCTTCCTGTATGGCCATATCCATTACTATGGGATATGCACCAATTTCCTTTGCCGCTTCGTTTAATGGCTGTTCATGCCTGGCCGTTATTACCACCTTTGCCCCCGCTTCTGCCAGCATTTTTGCCGTGGCCTTTCCTATTCCCTTGCTTCCAC
Organism: Bacteroidia bacterium; assembly: GCA_040880525.1. Lineage (NCBI taxonomy): Bacteria > Pseudomonadati > Bacteroidota > Bacteroidia > Bacteroidia bacterium. The sequence continues at coordinate 67,348 of JBBDIG010000033.1, read as the reverse complement.
CCGTAACCAGCACCTTTGCATTTTTTAAATTCATAGCTTTTTCTTTTCTTAATATTTGAATTCCAAAACCGCATACAGTGGGATTGTTTTGATTGATTTTAAAATCCAACTCCGGTACCTGTCCAGGGCATAAAAAACAGCCGTGGCACTAAAGGATTACAAAGGTTTAGTTGAAACTGAAATTTTAGCGCAAAACCCTGTTTATTGAAAAAAAGGCCTTTATTCAGCACCAGTCTTACATTTCACATTAAAAAGAGGAATAGTTTTTACCATTACTCACCGGCTTGATTTCCACGTCTATTCAATTTCCTAATACATATACCTTTTTGCCAGTCCTGACCGGTCTGTGCCGGCTGCTGCTTTTTCTGGTGGTCGCTGTCCCGGAAGTGTATGCCCAGGAACCTTTGAGCAATAAACGGGAAAGAATATTGCCCCTCGCAGGTGATACCCTGATTCTGGATACGCTGAGCATTTTTCCCGGAAGCCTTGCCCTCTCTACCCTGGCGGGCGATACTATTGATTCGGCTGCTTTCCAATTGCATTGGCAGGAGGGCCTCATAATATGGAATCAAATACCAGAATCTGACACGGTAACAGCTCACTACCGGGTTTATCCGCTGAATTTTGCTAAACCCCACTTTACCAAGGACATGTCCTTAATTAATCGCAGGTATGATCCCAATTTCAAACCTTACACTTACCGTCCAAAATTAGAGGCGGAAACGGTTTTTGGCGGAGATGGACTGAACAAGAGTGGCAGCATCAGCCGGGGGGTGTCCTTCGGAAATAATCAGGATCTGGTACTGAATTCCAATCTGGATTTGCAGATCTCCGGGAAGCTTAGCGAGGATGTGGAGATTACCGCTGCATTGAGCGACCAGAACATTCCAATACAGCCGGAAGGAAACACAGCTCAGATCCAGGATTTTGACCGGGTGTATATTAAGTTGAAGACAAAGCAGGAACAGGTGATAATCGGGGATTATGATTTTATTAATGACCCCGACAATTATTTTATGCGATTTGCTAAGAAATCTCAGGGCATTTCATTCGATCTGAAGCGGGAGCCGCAGGATTCGGCCATTCTCACCACTGATGCAGACCTTGCCATATCACGTGGAAAATATGCCCGAAATGTTTTCGAAGGAATTGAAGGTAACCAGGGTCCTTACCGTCTTCGCGGAAATGATGGGGAACAGTTCGTCATAATAGTGGCAGGAACGGAGCAGGTTTTTCTTAACGGCATTGCACTACAACGCGGAGAGCAAAATGATTACGTGATTGACTATAACTCAGCGGAGATCCGGTTTACGCCCAACCGCCCTATAAAGGCCTTCAGCCGCATAGTGGTGGAATTTCAGTATGCTGACCGCAATTATGTGCGCTCCATTGTACATGGCGGAGCAAACTACGCCACCAAAAAATGGAATTTCAATGCTTCCTTTTATTCGGAGCAAGATCATAAAAACCAACCGGTGTTTATTGATCTGAGCGATTCAGATAAAGTAGTGCTGCGGGAAGCTGGCGATAATTTAATGGATGCCTTTGTATCATCGGCTGACAGTGTGGGCTACAGCGATGAATTTATCCAGTACAAAAAAATTGATACGCTGGGTTATCAGGATGTGTTTGTGTTTTCTCAAAATCCTGAAAATGCCCACTTCGTACTTAGTTTTAGCGAGGTGGGGGCAAACCGGGGAAATTATATACTTACCACGGATGTAACCAATGGAAAAGTATTCCGGTGGGTGCAGCCACAGGATGGAATTCCGCAGGGAAACTACGAGCCAGTCGTACGGCTGATTGCGCCCGTAAAGCAGCAACTGGCCACCTTCAGCACGCGATTTATGCCCAGCGAAGGAACAGAAGCCGGGATTGAACTGGCGATTTCACAAAACGATCAGAATACCTTCAGCCCGTTTGGTGACCAGAATAATGGCGGAATCGGTTCCAAGGCTTTTGCTCAGAAACTACAGCGGTTTGGCAACTGGGGCCTGACTGCACGAGCCGAATACGAATACGTTTCCCAGGATTTCAGTTTCGTGGAAAGATACCGTGACGTGGAGTTTGAGCGTACCTGGAACCGCCAGCGAGGCCAGAATACGGATGCCGAACCAGAGGTTCCCGAGCATCTCGGATCACTGAGCCTGGTGGCAAACCTGAAGGACAGCCTGATCCTGCGATACCGGGCAGCAGCCTTCATCCGGGGCGACCAGTTTTTTGGGAACGACCACATACTCGGAGGCAACGTCAACTGGAAGAAATTCGATGTGGCTACCGAACATAAGCTTACTCTGGTTGATCAGGGTTTGCCGGCTACCCCGCAGGAAAACCGGTTTCTGGTGCAGCGCCTGGAAGTAAAGCGGCCTGTCTCACGTATTGTACTGGGTGCCCGTGGCGAACGCGAGGTTTCCATCTACCAATCTCTTGATTCAGAAATACTGGATACAACCAGTTTCCGCTACAATGAATGGGAGGCATTTATGCAATCGCATGATACCGCTCAAAATTCCTTTCGTATGGGCTACACGCAACGTAGGGATTATTTTCCCGTTTTGCAATCATTTGTTCAAGGTACGCGCAGCCATAATATCAATTTCTTAATGGCATTTGAAAAAAACCCCAACCGGCAGTTGCGGCTGAACCTGAACATGCGCCAAATAGATATTTTAAATGATACATTAACTACACTGGAACCGGAGCAATCGGTTCTTAGCCGCATTGAATACAACATCGCATTTTTTAAAGGCTTCGTTACAACTTCCTCCTATTATCAAATAGAAACCGGGCAGGAAATGAAAAAGGAGTTTTATTATAAAAAAGTGGACAAGGGCCAGGGCGAATATATTTGGGAAGATTATAATAATGATCGCCAGGAACAACTGAACGAATTTCGTGTGGCAAATTTCCAGGACCAGGCGGAGTATATTCGTTTTACGCTGCCTACGAATGACTACATCCGCTCTTTCCACAATGAATTCAACCAATCCATCCGGATAGAACCGGCTGCTAAATGGAAGCTCAAAAAGGGCATTCGCGGAAAAGTTGCGTTATTCAGCAACCAGGCAAATTTGCTGATTGACCGGAAAACACTCGATGAACAGAATCTGCAACAATTCAATCCACTGTACCTGCAAGTAAGCGATACCAGCCTCATCAGCATCCGGTCGCAGATACGCAACACGCTATATTACAACCGTAGTGGCCGCAAACTGGCTGCCGACCTTACCGGCCTCAGCAACAAGGGCAAGACTCTGCTCATCAATGGATTTGATACACGCACCCTGAACCAGTTGATACTGAACGTGCGCTACAATATCTCCAGGAAAATTACCTGGCAACCCAAACTATCGCAGGACCTGCGTTCCTTCGAATCGGACTTTGCCCCGGAAGGCCAGTACAAGATTGAGGGACAGAATGTGGAAAGTAAGTTTACCCTTCAGCCGTCAGGTGCATTCCGCGAATCGCTCACGTATCGTTACAGCGATCAGGAAAACCTCCTGGGGCCAGAGCAGTTTATCCGCCACGAGGTGGAGAACGAGGTAACGTGGAATGTAGTGACCAAGAGCAGCCTGAATGTACGAATCAGCTACATCCGTATTAATTTTAACGGAATACCCAATAGCCAGGTGGGAGCGGAAATGTTGCAGGGACTGCTGCCCGGGAACAATGCCACCTGGAACGTACTCTACAACCGCAGGCTTGGCGAAAGTCTTGATATGAGCCTGAATTACGAAGGCAGGAAATCTGAGGATTCAAAAACGGTGCATACCGGTAGGATGAGCGTCAGGTGGCTCTTTTAGCGCATTTGTTTTTTCTGTTTATTAAAATAAAAATTCCGGTCCTTTTTTTAATTCCTTATTTCCGGATCACTATCTTGTTGGTAAACACTTCACCTTTGCGTGTATGCGCTTTGAGGAAATAAATACCCTCCGGCAAATTCCGTATTGAAACAGTGGAATTTGAAGAATTTAATTCCTGCACTTTTAAAACTTTTCCCCTGGCATCTGATATTTCTAGCTTTAAATTGCCATTGCCCTCCGGAAGGTTCACTTGCATGTTTTCAGCTACAGGATTTGGAAAAATGTCCAGGGTATTGAATCTCTGCCTTTCTTCCATTCGTGAAATTTCGCAATTGGAAATCTTTGCTATAAATATTTTATTTACATCAGGAACTGAAAATAAATTCTTAAAACCGATTATCATCAAATTCCCATCAGAAGTTGGTGTAATATCAAACCCTAATGAATTTGGCGGCCCGAAGGTATTTTCACATTTAATATTGCCACCTCCATCTAATTTTGCAAAATAAATATATGAAGCAGTTGAAGTATCAGGCGTACGCATCCCGGTTATTATAAATCCGTTGTCTTTGGCATCTTGTATAATTTTAAATCCATAATCATCCCCGGAATCTCCAATTATTTTATTCCATATCATTTCACCCTCGTTATTAACACGAAACAAATAAATATCATTACCCGTGGTATCAATGGAATCGGTTACGGAACAGATAATCAGATCCCCGTTGCTGTCTTCCACGATTGAAGCAGCATCTGCACTTATATGATCATAATGTTTGTTCCATTGCAATTTTCCATTACTGTTGGTTTTGATCAGACGCAAGGCCTGACCGCTGCTACCTCCCATTACGAATCCTCCATCGCTGGTTTCAACTACATCAACCGGTAAAAAGTAATTTTTAGGTGGAATAGCATCGAACCTGCGGGTCCAGAGAGTGTCTCCGGCAGCGTTCAGTTTAACCAGAAAACCAGCATCCGCTGAGCCCGGAGTAACAGGTGGTGAACCCACGGAGAGGATATACCCACCAGCTTTTAATTCACGTATGCCCATACCCATGAACGTTCCAAAACCTATTGAAAACGCATTGTCCCAGTTCAGGTTTCCATCCTGGTCAAAATTCGCCACATATACATCTTCTGATGATGAGTGGGTTTTCCTGATCGTTCCACAAAATGTGTAGGAGCCATCCTGAGCTTTGATAATTTTGCTTGTATAGAATTCAGAATAGTATTTAAGTTCCTTAGTCCAGAGGGTGTCACCATGCTCCTCAGTTTTTATCAGGATATTCGTGAAAGTCTGATCAGGCTTCCGTCTGTCCCCGGTTATCAGAAATCCCCCATCATCAGTCCCAATTATAGAGGTACAGAAAATCAAATCCCCGAAGTCATACGACTTCTCAAAAATCACTGACTGGGTGTTTGCTGTATATAAGATCGTCAGGCTCAGGAAAACAGTTATTAAATGTTTCATTAAAATAATATTAAAATGTAAATGATTTAATTAAATGATTGATCAAAATTACCAATATTTAAGCATTCAGCATTTAATTCCATTTTTTTGATTTATAATTTAGGCAAATAATTATTCCGTCAGGATCGCTGTTGACGGCCTGGTACATCACCGCAGGCTTGTGTAGTGGAGTAGCCGCTTTGAACAACAAATTCATAGGCCCTGAAGAATCTGCCATTCAATGATATTGTCATTCCCACCACACCGTCATTCCCCACTTGAATAGCCGGACGTTTTGTTTCCCGTGCAAAGTCTCTTGGCGCAGGAGATTCCTGCCTTCGCAGGAATGACAAGAAATGAGAAAACGACCTCACACACATTGTCATTCCGGAATTTCGTTTTTCACGAAATGTCCGGAATCCCCCGACCAGCGTACCGGACTTTTGCCCCAGATTAAGCACTCTCCCAGCGTAGGAGATTCCTGCCTTCGCAGGAATGACAGAAGAAATAATCTTCATCACTGGCGGTTAATCATCACTTTTTTAATGGCATTGCCATCGCCCCCCCCTCAGTCGCCCGGCTATGCCCGGTGACGACTATGTTTCGAGGCATTTTGCCGAAGTTTGTGGTGAACCTGGCCCCGGCTGAGATAAGATAAATGAGGATAAGTATCTTACTGCTTAAAAACCTTTATTGTTGTTCTCTCACTTTTTTCATTTGAAATATGAATGAAATATATTCCACTTTGTCCTGCTAATTCGATATCATATATACCGGGGCTCACGAATATATTTTCACTGACAACCTGACCCAAAGAATTCGTTATCCTGATTTCCACCTGACCTTGTTCAGCGTTATGATCTACGGTGATCTTACCCTCGGTAGGGTTTGGATAAACTGTTATTCCCAGGGAGTTGGCGCCATCTTCAATACCTACCCCGGTTATGGTAAAGCATGCGGAAGTATCGGTACATGTGCTATCAGTTATTATTACTGCATATTCCCCATTTGCAGGAGCCGTAAAGGATTGATTATTTTCTCCGGTGATAGGATTATAGTCCAGCTCGCAATCCACCCACTGATATGTTGCTCCGGATGCATTTGCTGTAAGCATATTGTTATTCTGGCTTACGGAAGTATCTATGGTACAACCGGTTGTTGTATCTTCCAGAATGAATACCCATATATCCCTGGTACCATTATTCCCTGATACGTCAAAGTCATCGGACCTGGACCTTCCTGCAACTATATAATTCCCTTCTATTGTTTGCTGAATTGAATAGGCTTCATCATCATCAGATCCACCATAATTCTTTTCCCATTGGATGGAGCCGGCATCATCCAGTTTAACGATCCAAATATCGCTGCCCCCGTAATTTCCGGAAACATCATTACTATTGGAAGAAGAACGCCCGGCCAATATATAACCTCCATCTGCTGACTGCGCAACCGAATGAAGATTATCTATATCAAATCCCCCATAATTTTGCTCCCATTCAATAATTCCCGAGTCACTTATTTTCACTACCCAATAATCAAAATTCCCGTGGTTTCCCGAAACATCATTATCGGATGATATTGAATGTCCAGCCATTATATAGCCTCCGTCCATCGTTTGACGGATTTCGTAAGCAATTTCGGATTGACTGCCCCCGTAGTTCTGCTCCCATTCCAGATTCCCTGAACTATCCAGCTTTGCGATCCAATAATCAGTTTGTCCGTAGTTTGCCGAAACATTTGTATCACTGGACGAAGTCCATCCAGCCACTACATAGCCTCCGTCAATAGCCTGAATGATAGATTCTGCATGGTCTTCCCCACTGCCTCCATAATTTTGCTCCCAGTCAATGCCCCCAACGCTATCCAATTTTACGACCCAATAGTCCCTGTTTCCGTAATTATTTGAGACATCGTCTGAGGAGGACCTGGAATTACCTGCTACCACATAGCCTCCGTCATTAGTTAATTGTATATCGGCCGCGTGATCAAAAAAACTGCCTCCGTAGTTTTGCTCCCATTGAATGGATCCCGAGGAGTCGATTTTTATGACCCAATAGTCTGAAAATCCAAAATTCCCTGAAACATCATGGCTACTAGACCTTGATTCCCCGGCAATTACATAACCTCCATCACTGGATTGCGTCAACGAACCAACGATATCATTGTTGCTACCACCGTAATTTTGTTCCCATTCGATGGTCAGGGAGCTGTCGAGCTTCACTACCCAATAATCATTCGAACCATAATTCCTTGAAACATCTATATCGTTGGATGCAGATTCCCCTGCTGCAATGTATCCGCCATCCGGTGTCTGTTGTATGAACTTGATATTTTCGGAAGAGCTACCCCCATAATTTTTCTCCCACAGTATGTTTTGAGAGTAGCCTGAACCAGTAAAAGCCAGGCAAAAAATTAAAATTGATGTTACCCTAATTAGTCCCTGTAGATTTGCACTAATCATAATTTTTATTTTTTTGTTAAAACGTAAAATTATAATTTTTAAAGAGAAATCGAAATTTACGCAATAAAATGTACTCGGAATAATCCTTATCCAAATCATTGTGTTTATCCCATCTCCTAATGTTTAATTGATGATATTTCATATATAAAAAAATAGGTATTCCATCTTTTATGATTCTACTGGTATTTTAATGGAAAGGTACCCAAAATGTTATGCTGGAATTTCCTTTTAACCGCGCCCGCCCTGCTCCATAGGGTAAGGTTTAAACTTTGGCCTTCCCCACCAGCCAGCTTGCCACTGCCCTTATCTCACCATAGCTAAAATCATCGCCCAAAGCCTCTTTCACCGGGGCCATCCGCTCCTGTCCATGTTCAAGGAGGGCCTTCTCAATGATATCTATCTTTTCTTTCGGGACAAGTGCGTCCACGTCCAGCAATCCCTCTTCTACTGCCTGTGCCAAATGGCCAAAAATGGTGGTATCCCTTAGTTCGCGTTCCGCAGCAATCTGCGCTATGGATTTGCCCGCAGTAAACAGCCGGTAGCTAATGGCGGCTGTGCTTTCACCATTGGATGCAGCCTGCCTTTTTCTGCGTACTTTTACTTTCAGCCTGCGCTCCCGTGGCTGTATGTTTTTTTCAGCGCAATACGCTCGCATCACCTTCAGAAAAGCTGCTCCGTATTTATTGACCTTGTTGACGCTAAAGCCGGTGATCGCTTCCAGTTGCTGAGTTTCCTGTGGGTAGTAGGTGGCCATTTCTGCGAGGGTGCTGTCGTTAAGCACCACGTAGGCCGGAACGCCCGCTTCAGCGGCCAGTTCCTTCCTCAAATCCCGCAACTGCCGGAAAAGTTCTTCATCGTATTGCTCCTGTGCTGATACTGCCTCGGCCATCGTCTCTGATTGGGTGAGCTTCACTTTTTTCCTGCCTTTCAGCACTTCCCAGCTTCTCTCTGTGAGCTTGATAATGTTGTAGGTATCTTGCTGATGCTGTTGTAAATAGCCAAGTGAAACCAGCTCATGGAAATATCGCTTCCAGTCTTTATCAGCAATGTCTTTTCCCACCCCAAAAGTTTGCAGTTTTTTGTGGCGTTCCCAAATCTTTTGGCTGCCCGAACCGCGCAGGAAGAGGATAACATAGCCGATCCCAAACCGCTCCTCCAGCCGTGCCACTGCCGAGAGGGCTTTTTGCGCGATGACCGTCCCATCGAACTTCTCAGTTTCACGCAGGCAGATATCACAGGAACCGCATTCGTCCGGATGTTCCTCATTAAAATAATTCAACAAGAACTTTCTGCGGCAGGTAAAAGACTGGCAGTAGGCCGACATCTGGTCGAGTTTGCGCAGCATTATTTCCGTTTGCTGGAGGTTGTCTTCCACGGTGGCGAATCGCTTCAGTTTCATTACATCGGCTCCCGAATAAAACAGAAGGACTTCGCTCTTGAGGCCATCGCGCCCCGCCCTGCCGGTTTCCTGATAATAGCCTTCAATATTTTTTGGCAGATCAGCATGAATCACGTAACGAACATTGCTTTTGTCAATTCCCATCCCAAATGCAATGGTGGCCACGATGATCAGCACCTCATCACGCTGAAACATTTCCTGGTGCCGCTCCCGCACTTCACGGTCCAATCCTGCATGGTAGGGCAGCGCGCTGAAACCTTCATCCTGAAGGTCGGCCGCAAGCGTTTCCGTGCTGTTTCGGCTAAGGCAGTAAATTATGCCGGAATCGTTTTTATGACGTTCCAGAAAAGCCCGCATTTTTCCGTCCTGCTGAACCTTTGCCTCCACAAAGTAGTGGATGTTTGGTCGGTTAAAACTTGAGACGAACATTTTCGGCTGCTTTAGTTCCAGCTTGTCAAGAATGTCTTTCCGGGTAATGTCGTCAGCAGTAGCCGTAAGTGCAATCACCGGGACCTTCGGAAACTGTTTTTTTAATTCTGAAAGCTGCCGGTATTCAGGCCGGAAATCATGGCCCCATTGCGAAATACAATGAGCCTCGTCAATAGCAAAGAGCGATATATTCAATTCGGAAAGAAACCTGAGGAAAGAGCCGCCATCAGCAAAAAGCTTTTCGGGCGCAATGTACAGCAGCTTAAAATCGCCCTGGCGGAGGTACTGCATTACCTTTTGTTGCTGACTCAACGTTAATGTGGAATTCAGGAATGCTGCCCTTATGCCGTTCAGCCGAAGTGCATCCACTTGGTCCTTCATCAGTGCAATCAATGGCGATATCACCACCGTAAGCCCGCCAAACATAACAGCCGGAAGCTGGTAGCACAGAGACTTCCCGCCTCCGGTTGGCATCAGCACGAGTCCATCCTGCCCATTCAGCACATGCGTTATAATTTCCTTCTGCCTGCCCCGGAATTCACTAAAACCAAAAATTGCCTGAAGTTTTTCCGGTGCATCATTTAAAGTAGGCATAGTTTCAAAGTTTATTTTTTTGGGAATAATATCGAAGGTAGTAAGATTATATATTTCTGAAAAAAGACCGGAGGTTCAGACACTTCGTGGTAATTCTTTGAGAACCCATCGTACCATTCTAGTGTATTTCAGAAATACCTTTTCGTTTACTGCAATACTTCGGCAACCACAAATGCGCTTCCGGAAACCAGCACCAGGTCTTCCTCGGCTGCATTGATGAGCGCTTGATGATATGCTTCGACAACTGAAGCGAATACTTCCCCTCGCAATTCTGCTGCGGAGGCCCTTTCAGCCAGCACATCTGCGCTCAGGCCGCGCGGAAGATCCGGTTTGCAGAAGTAGTAGCGTGCATCAGCCGGCAATATACTTAGCACACTTGCAATATCCTTATCCGACACCATCCCCAGCACAAAATGCAATTTTCTGAAAGACAGTGTACTCACCTGCTGAAGGACTTTCTCCAGGCCTGCCTTGTTGTGGGCCACGTCACAAACAGCCATTGGCTTTTCCTGCAAAATCTCAAAACGTCCGCGCAAGCCGGTTTTGCTTTTAACATTTGCCATAGCTTGCTCCACATGTTCCTCCGAAAGGTTAAACCCCAGCTTCTTTAAAACTTCCACTGCGGTTAGTACTGTAGCTAAATTCTCAACCTGATATTCGCCTGTGAGATCCGTTTTCAGGGATTTCTGAAAAATTCCTGATTTCCTCACTTGCAGCACCTGCTGATGCAGATCATTGCTTTCCGTTTCCAACTGATAATGTTTTTCGGCAAAATGAATCGAAGCTTCCATTTCAGCGGCTTTTGCACGGAAAACCGGTTTTGTTTCCCGCTGTGCCCTGCCAATTACCACCGGCACTTTTGACTTGATAATCCCTGCCTTTTCACCGGCAATTTCCGCTTCTGTATTTCCCAAAAACTGTTGGTGATCCATCGAAATATTGGTAATCACTGACAACTCCGGGGTAATGACATTGGTAGAATCGAACTTCCCTCCCATGCCCGTTTCCACTATTGCAATGTCCACCTGCTGCTGCGCAAAAAAGTCGAACGCAAGGGCCACGGTCATTTCAAAAAAAGAAGGTTTCAACTCTTCAATGGCCGGGAGCATCCGCTTCACGAACTCCACCACCACCGGTTCCGGTATCATCTGTCCGTCAACCCGAATTCGTTCCCGAAAATCAACAAGATGCGGAGAAGTGTAGAGACCGGTTTTATACCCTGCCTGTTGAAATATAGCAGCAAGGCTGTGGCTCACCGAACCCTTTCCATTGGTTCCTGCAACATGCACAGACCGGAATTTCCTTTGCGGAGAATCAAGGGCTTCGCAAAGTTTCAAAGTATTGGTCAGGTCCTTTTTAAATGCCTGCGCTCCAACCCGCTGAAACATAGGCAACCGGTTGTATAGAAATTCGAGGGTTTGAGGATAATCCATGCAAATGCAAATTCAATTCAGCAAAAGTAGACGGGATTTGGTCATCTGCAGGATGGCATTTGCAGTCTTTTTACTTTTACAGCCTGAAAATTTTTAAACTCCGGTTTAAATGCAAATAACCCTGTACCGATCCTCAGCCGGCTCTGGCAAAACCTATACGCTGGCCAAAGAATACCTGAAACACGTATTACCTGAGCCTTATCTCTTCCGGCATGTTTTGGCGGTAACTTTTACCAATGCCGCTGCTGCGGAGATGAAAGAACGGATCATCAGTTTTCTGGTAAAATTGCGCGATAACACAAATCCGGAACTAAAGGAACAGTTGCTAAAGGAGGGATTAACAGAAAAAGACATTGCCAATGCCGGTCCTGTGCTTCGCAATATTCTGTTCGATTACAGTGCATTTGCCATCAGTACGATTGACAGCTTTTTTCATAGCCTGTTGAGTTCGTTCGGGAAAGAATTGGACCTTCCCTATAATTTCGAGGTGGTGATGGACCAGAAGCCTGTGTATGATCACGTGATTGCAACATTGCTGGACAAGGCCGGCAAGGATGAAGAGTATCGCTCTTTGCTGCTCAACTATATTTGGGAAAAGATCCTTAATTCCAGAAGCTGGAATATCCGCGCAGACCTGCTCAATAGCATTAGCGAAGCTGAAAAGGAACGCGCCACTGGCTATAAATTTATGAAGCCGGGCGAACTGGCAGGCTTTATTTCGGTGATACGAGAACTGGCTTCGGAATATGAGGATTCCATGCACAACTGGGGCAGGCAAGCCACTGACCGCATGTCGTCAGCCGGCTATGCGGTTGCCGACTTTGCACATGGTGCAGGGGGTATTGCCGGATATTTTGCTAAAATCAAAAATGGCCGGGGTAATGCGCTGGAACCGGGCCTCAGAATTCTCAATTGCCGGGAGAATATGGAAAGTTGGGTATCTAAAAAAACGCCCAACCGGGAGGCGATTCTTTCGTTTGCCGAGCGGGAACTCCTCCCCATTCTATGTGGCTTGCTTGACTTTACTGAGAAAAATGCCCGCAGCTACGCCACCTGCATTGAAATACTCAAAACCATTTATACGCATGGCGTACTGGAGCAGGTGCAGGAACTGCTGAGAGATTACCGGCAGGAAAACAATATCATCTTCATTTCAGATTTTAATAAAATATTGGCAGAGCATATCATGCGGGAACATGTACCCTTTGTGTATTCACGGGCAGGCATAAAGTATCGCCACTTCCTTGTGGATGAATTTCAGGATACCTCCGGGCTGCAATGGTTCAACCTCTTTCCGCTGCTAGAAAATGCGCTGGCTGAAGGCCACAGTTCCTTAGTAGTGGGCGATCCCAAGCAGTCCATATATCGCTGGCGGGGAGGCGAGGTGAATTTGATTGACAGGCAGTTAGCTGAAGTAGATTTTCCCGGAAGTACAAGGCAGGAGAACCTTCAACAGAATTTCCGCAGTTGCCGCGAGATCATAACTTTTAACAATGAACTTTTCGAAAAAGTCATTTCTCTTTTTAATGTAGATGAGAACGAGCTCCTGCACCGGGTATATAAGGATGCCGCGCAACTCATTCCTGAAAACTGCAAAAAAGGCGGAGGCGTGGATGTCACGTTTATCCGCCAGGAATCTCGGCCAGTAAAGGCAGAATTAGAAGAAAAAGTACGCGAAGAGCTGCTTGCCCGGATTGATGAATTATTAAGGGGCGGATTTCAATTTTCTGACATTGCCATCCTCGTGAGGAGGAAAAGCGAGGGAAGCCTTATTACCGGATGGCTGTTTCAGGAGGGCATCAGCGTCATCAGCCAGGAATCGCTCTATCTGGAAAGAGCGCCAGTGACGCGCCTGCTTTTCAGTCTGCTCAGATATTTCCATTCGCCTGCCGAAGACCTCTATAAAGCTGAGGCACTTTTCTTTTATCAGCATTACTTAAACAAAGAAGAAAGTGGCAGGGATGAAATCACGAATATGTTACAGCCAGAGCAGTTCTTTACCGCAATGCCACGGGATTTTATTCAGGCACTTCCTCGGTTGCAGAAGCTGAACCTCTTTGATCTGGTGGAAGAACTGGTGAGGCTATTTGAATTAAATAAGAAGGCAGATGCTTACCTGCAGCGTTTCCTTGATGTGGTACTGAATTATACGCAAGAAAATATTCCAGGTATCGGAGATTTCCTTGAGTGGTGGGAAGACGGCAAGTATTCGGTCATTCTTCCGGAAGGCCTTGACGCCATTCGTGTGCTGACCATTCACCGTTCCAAGGGACTGCAGTTTCCGGTTGTCATTCTGCCGTTTGCCACATGGTCGTTTAACGAAGGGCGCGATGAAATGCTCTGGGTTGAAACCGAAGACGCTCCTTTCGCAACGCTGGGAAAATTTCCGGTTTCAGCCACGGGCAGCCTGGCCTCCACCATTTTTGATAAAGAATATGAAGATGAGCAAAGAATGAAGCTGCTGGACAGCATTAACTTGCTATATGTGGCGCTTACCCGGCCAGAGGAGCGGCTCTATGTCTTTACCTACTATCAACCAAAAACTCCCACCCGGATCAGCAATTTGGCGGGGCTGCTGCAACAAGTGGCTTTTGATAATGATCCTCCGGTTGAGGAAGTGGTGCATAAACCTGCGCTGGCCGAAACGCCCCGTATGAAAACTGCTGAAGCCGCTCCTTCAGATGTTAATTTTCGCACGATTGCCTCTTTTCCTTCTGAGGACTGGCACCATCGGCTCGCCATATTAAGCCGCTCGCACGAAAGATGGGATCCTGAAAAGCAGGAAAAGATAGATTGGGGAATCCTGGTTCACAATGTCTTATCCCGGCTTCCACAATGGAACCGCCTGGATGAAGTGCTGGAAAAAATGCGGCTGGAAGGCATAATTGGATTGGACGAAGCAGGGCGGCTGGAGGAACTGCTGGCCGGCATTTTCAATATTCCGCAGGTGCGGGAATGGTTTTCTGAATCCGCAGACGTGAAACCTGAAGCGGGAATTCTCCTGCCTTCAGGAAAGCTCCTGCGCCCTGACCGGGTAATATTCAGCGGAAATAAGGCAACTGTCATTGATTTCAAAACCGGAGAACCAAAAGCCGCAGACAAGCAGCAGGTGCGCGAATACGCAGAAATTCTCATGGAGATGGGATTTCTCAATGTAAAGAAATTCCTTCTTTATACAGGCGGGGATATCGTGGAGGTTTAGCGCTGATTTCTTTAGCACCCTCCTGATCTGAGCTATCTTTGCCTCCCTAAAATATTTTAGCTTTATGAACAAGATTACCATCGCTATTGACGGATATTCATCATGTGGAAAAAGTACGCTCGCCAGAGAACTCGCACTGGAATTAGGATATACTTACATTGATACCGGTGCCATGTACCGCGCCATTACGCTCTTTTTTTTACGAAACAAGATTAACATCCATGATACTGATGCCGTAGTTGCGGCTTTGTCCAAAATCTCAATTGAATTCCGCAGAGAGGAAGGCTCGGAAAACCAGCTTATCTGCCTGAACGGGAAAATTGTAGAAGATGAGATCAGGCAAATGGAGGTAACGAGGAACGTAAGTCCGGTGAGTGCGCTGAAGCCCGTGCGGGATGCTATGGTAAAGCAACAACAACAGATGGGAGCAAAAAAAGGGATTGTGATGGATGGCCGCGACATTGGTACTGTAGTTTTCCCTGATGCTGAACTAAAGTTATTTATGATGGCTGACGAAGAAGTGCGTATCAACCGGAGATATCAGGAACTGCTGGATCGAGGACAAAAGATAACTGAAGAAGAGGTGCAGCGAAATCTTCTTTCGAGAGACTATATTGACAGCCACCGCGAAGAAAGTCCGTTGAGGCAGGCTGACGATGCTGTCGTAATAAACAATACCGATCTCAGCCGTGAACAGCAACTAGAGTTAGCGTTGGCTCTTGTAAAGGATAGAAAAGAAAAGAAGGCGCTGACCAAAAGCTAATCCTGCGTCCGCTCCCAGATCCGGAATCGCTCAAGTTCTTCAGAGATGAGCGAAAATACCCAGAGCAGGACCACGGCATCATCAAGCAAACCTGCCACAGGAATAAAGTCAGGTATAAAATCTATGATCCACACCAGATAAATCATCGCTCCGGTTGCCTTGAGGATCACCTGCCAGGGTACATGCGTGTATTTACCCGAAACGTAGGAACGGACCATGCGCGCCATGACCTTTGTGCTTTCTGAGATATTGCTCCATAGCTCGCTGTAATGGCTCTTTTCCGAGAGTTTCCGGTAGGTCCGGTGAATGAGCCTGAGCGTGCGATTCCTGCTGGTGGCTACCGTTGCTGCTGTATTCATCGCTTGCGATACAAAAGGAGAGTTCAGGATCTTTTCCCGCTTCTCCTCATCTTTCGCCACTTCCGTAATAAAATCCTTGAGTTCATTGGCTTTACCAGTAACCATCCCGGTTACTTCCGCTATCCTTTTCCTGGCATTTCCTACAACATGTGTTGGAGTGCCGTTGGATCCTGTGCCGTTGTATTTTGACATATTGGCCTTAAATTTCTTTTTATGGAAGAATTGCCCATCGCAGCGCGGATATTGGGCCATTCATCCGATTCTAAAGAAATAACCGGTACAAGAAAATGTTCGCAGGAAAAAAATTTAGCTGTGATCTTTGTAGCGCCTCAAAGAAGCTATGTGCCGCTTATAAGTAACCTGGCTTCAGGCAAAATAGCGGAAGCCGAAAGGCCCGCAGGCTTTATTGTGGTTTCGCTCCACCTTGCGCTGAGAAGTTATGATCTGAAATGAGTCATATTTAAGTCCCACCTCTACTGCATCGCCATAAGAATCTTTGATGGCAATAGTTACTGCTCCTTTCTGCACTTTGAAAACCCGTTCCAATTGATGCTTTGTATTTACGTTCGTCACGTCTTCAGACTTTAATTGGTTTAACAAATTTAATAGAAATATTGCTTACGTACTCCCTGAATACAGGGTATTTTAAACACTTTGAATTTCACTTCTCCCATCAAACTGATCGCTGTAAAGACTATCCTGCTGCGAGTCAAGGTTTTTCAGCCAATCCAGCGCCTCGGAACGATTATTAAAAAGCTTTACAGGCATGGCCGGACTTTGCAGAGTTTTAATGATCTTCAGGAATAAACGCGCCCAAATCGGGCCGGCCACAATAGCTACAGCACTAAAATATTTAACTCCAGCGCTGAAAAGCAGGTACTGAATCGCCTCGTGCGTAAAAGACCTCACGCTGCTCAGTTCCAGAAGAAATGGATGATAAAGTCCGGCTGATGTTGTCAGATTTACGCCTACTTCGTTAATGGCTGTTTCAAGGTTCAGGATCATGTCATCACGGAAATTTCCGATCAGAATGCCATTCTCCATTGAAAATGAAACATCGCGCATTATCGTAGTAGAATCTGCCATAAGCATCACCATTTGTGGAGGCAAACTTATGTTCAGTCCTTGCTTCAATCCTGCCCGTTTCGTTCAGATTCTTACAAACGCCTAATGCGTTGCGAATCTTAATAATTTCAGGATTGTGAAGAAAAAATACAGGATGCTGCTGCAGGATAATGTAAGACATCCTGCAATGCCTTTATTGATTTTCAGGCATTTATAAATTAGATCCGGCAGTTCTTCCTGATCGCGTCAAATTATTCTCTGCTAATTGCACATGTAATCACAGCCCTTTCATAGAGTAGAATTTTCGCTCTTACCAACTGTATGGGTTTTAGAATAGTAAAAGCTTTGTAATGCGCCAACTTCCCGAAAAGAAACACGATGCCTAGCGGGCAAGGGAAGTAATACTTTATTCTTTCAAATGAGAAAGCAGCAAATTGCCAGAGACTGATCTGCCCACTCCAATCCTTACCGGGAATTTTCAAGGTTTCGGGCCTCGGCTGATGGCCAGATCCACTGACCATTTTCCTGCTCGCTTAATAACAAGAACAGGCTGCCAAGCCACATGGCAAAATCAGTTCGCATTTCGTGCGCCATGCTCCAGAAGCCGTAGGTATTCAGAGATCGTAAAGTGAAGGGGCCAAAGTTCTCACCAAAAGCTAAGGGTAATTTGGTGATGAGAATAGCATTAGCATCACCAATGCGGCTGCATAGGTCGCCAAACCTATCAGAAGGAGAATTCCTGAGACAATTTCAAATGACCCAACGAAACCGACAAAAAATTCAGGTGCAAGAAAACCCATACCCTCAAACCGTCCGGAGCCGAGCCAGTCAGGATAAAGAAACTTTTGAATGCCTTCCGAGAGAAATATGGTGCCCGTCATAATCCTGATAAGAATATAAAGCGGGTTCGGTTTTGTATCAAAAAAGGTTCTCCTTCCCAATAGTTGCATAATTAAATTAATGGAACAAAGAAAAAGCAAATTCCAAAAGCGCATTTTTATACCGACAGGCCATTAGCTGACAATGCCCTCAGCTTCAACACAGGCCTATACAAAGCCGTCAATTATGCTTATTTAAATATTAAAATGTAATAAAACCATTTACAATATTTAAGAAATAAAGTATTGTAACCGAATAAAAATCAAAACGTTGAGAAACATAATACTCTCGCACCTCCGTGTCTGAAAAAACAAAATCTTTGTGCCCTCGCGCCTTCGTGTCTATCTTAAATTAAAACCCAAAAAAAATTAGTGAACCTTAGTGCTCTTCGTGCCTTTGTGTCTAAAATATTCTGCATCCCTTCTACCTTTGAACCAAAAATAGCCTGATATGAATTTTGCAGAATATCTGAACCCGGAAATAGTGCGGTGGGTAATCATTCCGTTGCTTATCTTCTGTGCGCGCTTGCTGGATGTATCGCTCGGAACATTACGCATCGTTTTCATTTCGCGGGGCGACAAGAAATTAGCGCCCTTCCTGGGATTTTTCGAAGTGCTGATCTGGATTATCGCTATCAGCCAACTGATGCAGCATCTCACCAGTCCGCTGGCATACATTTCCTGGGCGGCAGGATTTGCCGTAGGAAATTACATCGGCCTGCGCATAGAGCAGAAACTGGCCCTGGGTCAAATGATCATTCGTATCATTACGCCAGAAACTTCTTCGCCCCTTGCCGGAGATCTCAAGAAACTGGGGCTGAGGGTAAACGTAATTGACGGAATGGGAAATGAAGGCAAGATCAGCATTTTATTCTCTGTTGTAAAACGCAGGAATTTGCCACAGATCATAGCGCTCCTGCGCCAGGAACATCCGCATGTATTTTATACCCTGGAAGACCTTCAGGAAGTATCCGACCCTGTGAACATCACGAAAAACAACCCGGATATTTTCTGGCGCAAACTCATTCCCCTGAGAAAAGCCAAATAACGGTGAAAGAAATGGATAGTTATGGTTTCAAGCACATAAAGAGCAAAATGTGCTTTTTAAATTGAAGCATTGTCAAACGTCCCTTTTTAATAATTTTGAATAAAATCGGATCAATTATTAAAAGATTAATTTTTAAATAATTTATGAAATAAATCGGGATTGGGAATATTAAAATCCTGTAATTTAAAGAATGATGGTTATAAAATTCTCCTGCCACCAATGATTCTAATAAGAACGGCTATGATTGCCAGCACCAGCAATATGTGGATCAGGTCTCCTACATCGCCATAGAAAAAACCGAGTATCCAGCCGATGACAAGAATAATGGCAACAATATACAGGCAGCCGCTCATAGTTTATGATTTTTCCTGTTAAAATATTAAGAAACGCTGAAAACTAAAAAGCGTTCAATTATAACGAGGGGAAATAGTTAAAACCCTTCCATCTCCTTGGTTTAACCTCTTGCCCCAAGAATTAAATTCGTGGGCTATGTTTATTAATAAAGCCATTTAACCAATAGCGATCGCAACCCAATCACAATCACTACCCATAGCCCACGTTTTCAACCGTGGGAAAGGCGATCAAAACATACACCCCTAACCATTTCAATGGTTTTAAAAACTGGCAGCTAACCACCGCTCTCGCTCGCCTCTGGCGAGTGTGAACTATCCCCAGGCGTCCCGCCTGCGGTGACTGCAAGAATTGATTACATCCAACCACAAAAGTTAGAACTACCTCACCACCTCACATTCCCTTTAAAATAATGGGGAGCGGCAGTATCGTCTATTGCTTTAACAAATACAGGTAAACGCCTTCAGGAACCGGCTCACCTATGACTGTTCCATCCCAACCAATATTTTCTCCTTTCCAGATGGTTTCGCCACAGCGGTTGTGGACTTATCCGGCTGGAAAGCCGAATTAATGTAGGTCCCAATTACATTGGGACAAGCCCGGCAACGGGCTACTACGGCTGAATGACACAGATCTCGTACCCGGCCCTGATATTCCGCTGTCGCGGAATTGTCCGATAATAAATCGGACCTACATGAAGCCACTGTTCCGTCCCATCCTTCATTTTCTCCTTTCCAGATGGTTTCGCCACAGCGGTTGTAGATCGAGAGTTGGCCCGTGGCCGGACTTATCCTACTGGAAAGCCGAATTAATGTAGGTCCCAATTGCATTGGGACAAGCCAGGAACGGGCTACTACGGCTGAATGACACAGCTCTCCTACCCGGCTCTGATATTCCGCTGTCGCGGAATTGTCCGATAATAAATCGGACCTACATGAGGCAACTGTTCCGTTCCGGTTTTAATTCTCGCCTTTCCAGTTGGGTTCGCCACAGCGGTTGTAGATCGAGAGTTGGCCCGTGGCCGGACTTATCCGGCTGGAAAGCCCTCAGATAGCGCGCGTTTCGTTTAACAACGCGTGCGCTTTAGCATACCAAATTTAGTGTATTATCCTCACCACGTTAGCGCGCGTTTAGCAAAGCGTAACGCGTGCGGTTAAGCTATTGTCAAATATACTGTATTGCCCTCATTTATCACGTAGGTCAAGATGTTAGTCCAGGTTCAAACCAAATTAGCGAACCACAGCCACGAACGGTATAAAACACTTTAAAGGCATAAGCCATATCAGTCGGTTAATGTAGGTCCCAATTGCATTGGGACAAGCCGGAACGGGCTACCATGGTTGAATGACACAGCTCTCGTACCCAGCCCTGATATTCCGCTGTCGCGGAATTGTCCGATAACAAATCGGACCTACATGATTGGGACAGGCCCGGCAACGGGCTACCATGGCTGGATGACACAGCTCTCCTACCCGGCCCTGATATTCCGCTGTCGCGGAATGGTCCGATAACAAATCGGACCTACATGAAGCACCTGTTCCGTCCCGGCCAATATTTTCGTCCAATGGCGATCACAACGCCAAATAATAGTCGCATCCGTAGCCCACGGTTTTAACCGTGGGAATAGCGATCAAACAAAGACCCAAACCATTGAAATGGTTTTAAAAACAATCTTTCAGGAGGCAGAGGCAAACGCCTTCAGAAACCTGCCGGCCTCCGGCATGACCCTCAAAACAAATTGCCTTTCATATTCGCTTTAAACATAATTTCGCGCACATTTTTTAAAGCATACTATGACAAACCAAAAGGTAAAACCTGCAAAGCCTCTGCAAGGCCAACAAAAGAAAGTGAAGCCCCAGCGTAAATTCCTGGGACCGGTAGAGAATCTGGAACAATATGTAGAGAGCGACTGGTGGAGGCGCATCTTCAATTCGCTATATTTAAAGACTGACGCTGATGTAGTGGATGACATCAACATTACGCGGGAAGAAATTGACCTCTTTGAAAAGACGCTCAATATTCCGAAAGATGCACACATGCTGGACTTAGCCTGCGGTCAGGGACGCCATGCCCTGGAATTTGCCAGGCGCGGCTATACCAACATCGAAGGCATGGACCGCTCCCGTTACCTCATTCAGCGGGCAAAAGCTTCAGTAAAGAAGGAAAACCTGCCTGTGAAATTCCGTGAAGGCGATGCCCGTAAACTTCCTTTTCCGACTGATAGTTTTGACGTGGTAATGATCCTCGGCAACAGCTTCGGCTATTTCGAGAACCCGAAAGAGGACCAGAAGATATTGCGCGAGATTGCCCGTATCCTGAAGCCCGATGGAAAGCTGCTGGTGGATGTGGCCAACGGCCAGCATCTGAAAGATAATTTCCAGGCCAGATCATGGGAGTGGATTGACAAGAACTACTTCGTAGCTCGGGAGCGCTCGCTATCAGCCGATGGAGACCGCCTCGTGAGCCGTGAAGTGATCACCCATGTAGACAAGGGCGTGATTGATGACCGGTTTTACGCAGAGCGGCTCTATACCGAGGAAGCAATGGAAAAGCTGTTGTCAAAAATCGGTTTTGGTAATGTGATCGTACACGGGGAAATTTCACCTAACAGCCAGCGAAACCAGGACCTGGGAATGATGGCCAGCCGCCACATCGTTACCGCTGAAATAAAGAAGGAATGGACCCCTGTTTCAAAGAAAGCTGCAAAAGGCAAAAAGCACGTGGCAGTGCTCATGGGCGATCCCACCAAGATAGATCCTGTAAAGCCTGAAGGCATCTGGGATGAGGACGATAACCACACCATCAACCAACTGAAGGAAGCCCTGGCGAAGTTGCCGGGATACCAGTTTAGTTTCCTGAACAACCACGATACAATGTATCAGGACCTGGTGAAAATAAAAGACAAAGTTGATTACGTATTCAACCTGTGCGATGAAGGATTTGCCAACGATGCCCGTAAAGAACTGCACGTGCCTTCCCTGCTTGAGATGCTGGGGATTCCATATAGCGGAAGCAATCCGCAATGCCTGGCCTATTGCTATGATAAGTCGCTGGTTCGCGGTATCGCCAAAGAAATGGGCATTCCCGTCCCCGATGCATTTTTCATCAGGCCCGAAGATCAGACCTTTGAGCTTCCCTTTAATTTTCCGGTTATTGTGAAACCGAATTTTGGTGATTCAAGTATTGGAATTACGCAGAACAGCGTAGCCAATAATGCACGTGAACTGATCTTTGCGATAAATCAGGTTCGGGAACGGATTGGAATGGAAAAGCCTATTCTGGTAGAAGAATTTCTGATCGGAAAAGACCTGAGCGTGGGCATTATCGGGAATACACCTGAGAGCTACACCATCCTCCCGATAATAGAAGAGGATTATTCTGCCCTGCCGGAGGAGCTTCCCAGGATCTGCGGCTATGAAGCCAAATGGGATCCGCAGTCGCCCTATTGGAACCTGAAGTCAGTGCCGGCTGAACTGCAGGAAGAAACCCGGAAGTTTCTTGAAGAAGCATGCCTCAAACTTGCCGAACGCCTTGAATGCCGCGACTATTCCCGCTTCGACTGGAGGATTGACGGCAACGGCACACCCAAACTTCTGGAAGCCAACCCCAATCCCGGTTGGTGCTGGGATGGCCACCTGAACAAAATGGCTAAACTCCATGGCCTCTCTTACAGCGGAATGCTGGGCAACATTCTCCAAAGTGCAGAACAACGCCTGGGGATGATCAGCGCGCTCACCGAGAAGCCAGCGAAAATGCAGGCAATGGAGGCCTCCTGATTCACCCGTCAAATCAATAACGGAAGATTAGGAGGGAAATAATTTACTTTTGCGCCAAATTAAGGCTATGCAATTTATTGGTTTATGGAGCGTAATAGCTCTGATGTTCATTGTATTAACTTCGTGCGGGGGAAAGAAAAAGGCCGGCAGAGCCGAAGAAAGGCAGGCCCAGGATAAGACGGTGGATGATCTTGCAGATTCCCTGAGCGATATTCTCGGAGAAATGACGGCAACCCCAACCCTCGCCTATCCGGAAGAAGAACACCTGGCAAACCTGCGGCAGCTCACCTTCGGAGGAGACAATGCTGAAGCCTATTTTAGTTTTGATAACCAAAGTCTCGTATTCCAAAGCAACTATAAGGGATGGGACGTTCAGTGCGACCAGATATTCTATTTTCCGCTTTCGGAGGAGGATATGCGCAGCGGCCGTCCGCAAATGCTGAGCGATGGGAAAGGCCGCACCACCTGCTCTTATTTCCTGCCGGGCGATACGCTCATTCTCTACGCCTCAACACGTTCCGGGAGCGACCTCTGCCCAAAAGAGCCGGAACGCACTCCGGGAGGCGATTATCTCTGGCCCATCTATCCGGACTATGATATTTATGTGGCGAATCTGAAAGGGGAAATCGTGAACCGGTTGACGGACAGGAAAGGCTATGATGCAGAAGCAACCGTTTCACCCAAAGGAGATAAGATCGTTTTTACCTCTGACAGATCCGGTGATCTCGAACTTTATACAATGAATATTGACGGCTCCAACATGCAACAGATAACCGAAGAGTTAGGATATGATGGAGGCGCATTTTTCTCACCTGACGGAAAAAAACTGGTATTCAGGGCTTCGCGGCCAAAAACCGAAGCCGAAATAAAAAAGTACAAGGATTATCTGATAAATGGCCTGGTGGCTCCTACTGCAATGGAGATCTTCGTCTGTAATGTGGACGGCAGCAACATGAAGCAGGTAACCGATCTGGGCAAAGCCAACTGGGCTCCTTTCTTCCATCCGTCTGGTAAGAAAATTATTTTTTCTTCCAATCATGCAAGCGATATCGGTTTCCAGTTCAATCTTTTTATGGTCAAAACGGATGGCAAGGGTCTGAAACAAATTACCTATGATCCCACTTTCGATGCTTTCCCGATGTTTTCATTTGATGGAAAAAAGCTGGTTTTCAGTTCAAACAGAAATAATGGAGGCACACGCAACACAAATGTGTTTATAGCTGACTGGGTGGAGTAAACCTTATTTGCTCATACACCTTTATTTTACCGGAACAACCCAAAGCATTATTCAATGCATGTATTAGAATTTGAAAAACCTGTAAAGGATCTTGAGGAGCAACTGGTGGTGGCGAAAGCATCACTGGCCGAGGGCAAAAAAGGATTCAGCGATAAAACCATTGCTGACCTTGAAAAGAAGATAAACGTCCTGAAACAGGAACTTTACAGCAACCTTAGCGGATGGAACAAAGTGCAGGTTTCGCGGCACCCCGAACGCCCATACACACTGGATTACATTGAGCACCTCACCACCCGCTTCGTAGAGCTGCATGGAGACCGGAATGTAGCGGACGACCATGCTATGGTAGGCGGCTTCGCTGACCTTGACGGACAATCGGTAATGTTCATAGGACAGCAAAAAGGAAAGAATACTAAAATGCGCCAGTTCCGCAATTTTGGAATGGCAAACCCTGAAGGCTACCGCAAAGCGCTGCGGCTGATGAAGCTGGCAGAGAAATTCAATAAACCGATAATTACGCTCATTGACACGCCCGGAGCCTCTCCGGGGCTGGAGGCTGAAGAGCGCGGCCAGGGTGAAGCCATCGCCCGCAACCTGCGCGAAATGACCATGCTGAAAGTACCAGTGATCTGCGTCATTATTGGCGAAGGTGCCTCTGGCGGAGCGCTCGGTATTGGCGTGGGAGACCGCGTACTGATGCTGGAATATACCTGGTACTCCGTAATCTCGCCTGAATCCTGCTCTTCCATTCTTTGGCGAAGCTGGGATTATAAAGAACAGGCGGCAGAAGCCCTGCAACTTACGGCTGACAAAATGCTCGGACAAAAACTCATTGACGGCATAATAAAGGAACCTTTGGGCGGAGCGCATAATGACCCCGCAACAATGTATTCCACCCTTAAAGCCGAACTCAAAAAGCATCTTCGGGAAGTTGGTAAATTAAATCCTGAAAAAAGGATAGAGCAGCGGATCAATAAATTCGCAGCAATGGGTGTTTATCAGGAAAAGTAAACTTCATTTCCTCACCTTTCATCATGGCAACTACACCACCACTCATCCGTCCTATTCGCAAGACTGATAATGCTGCTATGGCGACCGTTATCCGGAAAGTTATGACAGAGTTCGGAGCCGTGGGCGAAGGGTTCTCAATAATGGACGCGGAGGTTAATAACATGTATGAGGCATACAGCGCAGGAAGGGCCGCCTATTTTATTACTGAAGTTGACGGTTTGCTTTCGGGCGGTGCGGGTATAGGCCCGCTGGCAGGCGCAGAACCTGACATCTGCGAGCTAAAGAAAATGTACCTGCTCAAGGAAATCAGGGGGATGGGACTCGGCAAAGCATTATTGCACAAATCGCTGCAAGCTGCAAAAGAACTGGGGTACAAACGTTGCTATCTCGAAACCCTATCCCACATGGTGCAGGCCAACAAGCTCTATCAAGCGGCAGGATTTGAGAAAATAATCGGACCGCTTGGAAATACCGGCCATCACAGGTGCGAAACTTTTTTTATAAAACAGCTTTAATTTAAAATCGAAAACTCAATCAGGTAGAACTGAATGCCTTTCCTGCTGTTATAGAAAAGGGCTGAAAATTGCCTATGAGCGGCATTAGGCTCTGCGAGCATTTATTTCTTTAATTTAAATTGAAAAATTCATTAGGTTAAAACATTACATTCCTAAAAAATCTTTTAGCAGTAATTAAATAAACTAAAACTTTATGTTAAAAAAAATAGTACTCATCACCGGAATTGTGCTTTTTGTATTGGTGGCAGCAGCCATCGCTATTCCGTTTTTATTTAAAGATAAAATTGTGGCCATTGTAAAAAAGGAGGCAAACAAAAACCTGAATGCAGTGGTGGAATTCGATAATGATATTGGTCTCAGCCTGTTCAGGCGGTTCCCGGATATAACCCTCACGATGGATGACCTGTACGTAGCCAATATAGATTCATTTGCCGGAGATACGCTTTTGAAAACCAAACAACTGCAGTTAAGCCTGGACATTATGAGTGTTTTCAGTGATAATATGGAGCTCAACTCCTTTACGCTGGATAACCCGATCATATATGCCAAAGTGCTGCCCAGCGGCAAATCCAATTGGGACATTGCCAAAACCGATGAGGAAGCCGCGGCAGCCGATACCATCCCGGCTGAAGGCACTATGAAATTTACCCTGAAACACTGGGAAATAAACAAAGCCACCATCGTGTATGACGACCGTTCCCTGGGAATGAAAATGGGCCTCTTTGGCCTGGACAACTCCGGCAGTGGCGACTTTACCGAAACCATCGTAAACCTGAAAACTGAACTCACCGCTGAAAAAACGCAATTCATTTATGAAGGCATTGCTTACCTGGATGATGTCAAAACGGAACTCAATGCCGCCATGCGCATCAACCTTGATTCATTGCGCTTCGACTTCGAAGAAAATGAATTGCGTCTCAACGACCTGCCACTTAGCTTTAATGGCTGGCTCGCCATGCCTGCCGAAGATATTGACATGGACATCAGCTTTGCCACCAAAGACGCTACTTTCAAGAGCCTGTTGTCATTAATTCCCACCATTTATCAGAAGGACTTTGACGATTTGAAAGCCGAAGGATTAATGTCCTTCAGCGGCCAGGTAAACGGAACATATAATGAGCAATCCTATCCGGCTTTCGATATTGAAATGAACGTGAAAGACGGAATGTTCCAATATCCTGATCTTCCGCAGGCAGTGAGAGACGTGCAGGTAAATGCATCGGTTAAAAGCAGTTCTCCGGGCCTGGAAGATATGGTGATAAACGTGCAGCAGATCCATGCAGAAATGGCCGGGCAGCCGTTTGATGCCCGCATCCTCGTTCGTGAACCCATGGGAGATCTTTACCTTGATGCTGCTGCAAAAGGCAATATTGCGCTGGGAGCCGTCAACAGTTTTGTGAAGCTGGAAGAAAACACCGAACTCTCAGGAGATGTGATGGCTGACCTGGAGATAAAAGGCCGCATGAGCAGCCTCGAAAATGAGCAGTACGAACAGTTTAATGCAAGTGGAGAAATCCGGGTCAGCAATCTTGCATATTCTTCTGACGATATGCCGGAGCGAATAGGCATGAGCAATATGCAACTCATCTTTTCGCCACAGCACGCAGAACTGCGCGATATGAAGGCCACTTCCGGCAAAAGCGACATTAGCGCCAGCGGACGCCTGGACAATCTTATCGCTTACCTGTTTCAGGATAAAACACTCACCGGCTCCCTGAATGTGCAATCGAACTACCTGAACCTTAACCCCTGGATTGAGGAGGAAGAAACTGGTGAAACCACTGCCACTGAGCAAACAGCAAGAAATCAGACTGCCGAAGATGTCGGTCAAAGCGAAGAATTTGAGATTCCCCGGAATATTAATTTCAATCTTGAGGCAAGCATGAAGCAGGTCGTATTTCAGCACATTGACTTGCGTGACATTGAGGGAAATGTGGGACTGAACCAGGGAATGGTAACCGGCACCATGCGGCTGCGCTCTGACCTGATTGACCTGAACCCGTGGATGGAGGAAGAAGAAGGAGGAACAGCCGCCACCACTGAAACTGCAGGGGCGGATACAGCGACTTATGAGCTCTTTGAGATTCCAGGCTACATTGATTTCACGCTTGATGCTTTTATGAAAAAAGTACTCTTTCAGGATATGGTAATGGAAAATGTGGCGGGTATTATCATTATAAAAAATAAAAGAGCGCAATTGGTGGATATGCGGATGAATACGCTTGGCGGAAGCTTTCTGGCCAGCGGAAGCTATGCCACGCCTACTTCTGAGCAGGCGGACGTTTCATTTGATATGATGCTGGAAAATATTGGCATAGGCGAGGCTTTCAAGACTTTCGCCACGGTCAGAGAATTTCTGCCGATTGCTGAAAACTTAACGGGAAATTTTGACGGGCAGGTGAGTTTCAACTCCGTGCTGGGCAAGGATTTTATGCCGGACTGGTCTACACTGACAAGCGATGGAAAGCTCGAAATAGAAAGAGCGGTGATCGAAAATTTCGTCCCGCTCCAGCGGCTGGCAAAAAAGCTCAATATGCCAAAATACAAACAACTTGTGCTTACCGGCATCAAGCCTTCTTATGAGATCAGCAATGGCCGTTTTTCACTGAAAGAGCCCATCACTTTTGATGTTGAAGAAACGGATTTTGAAATCACAGGCTCCAGCGGAATTGACAAAACACTGGCCTATAATATTGCAATGGACGTTCCCGCTGGCGAAATGAAGGCCCAGGCCAACCAGTTGCTGACGCAGGCTTTGGGCAGCGATGTAAAACTTTCATCCGGAGATAAGGTGAAGGTGATTGCAAAAATGACCGGCACAACGGACAATCCGCAAATATCCCTTGACCTCAGCCAAACCGGTAAAGGACTGATTGAAAACGTTACCGAAACCGTAAAGGAGAAAGTGGAGGACGTAATTGGCGACAAAAAACAGGAAGCCGAAGACAAAGCGCGTCAGGAACTGGACAAGCAAAAAGAGGAACTGGAACGCAAGAAGCGCGAAGCCGAACAAAAGGCGCGTGAGGAAGCTGAAAGAAAACGCAAAGAGGCTGAAGAAAAAGCCAAAGAAGAGGCGAAGAAGAAGCTGAAAAATGTGTTTAAATAAGGTGCTGATTCACTGGTTACGGACATTCTGAAATTTCCTTCCTTTAAATTTAAACGGTAATCCCAAATTATCACGGCATATTTCGGGTAAATGTTTGGTTCTATCATGGAGCAGGGCATTGAACAAGTCCCCCATTGGGAGATTTAGGGGCCGGGGCTCCTGTTTTTATTCTGATCATACATCTCCGCATTTTCTATTTTTGCTGAAAAATAAGCAACGACATACCTGAGGCGGGAAATTTATTGTGCTGCTGCAATCGTCATCAGGTCAAAAAAAGGAAACGTTTTTCTTATTTAAAATTTTAACATTTTAACGCTAAAAAATGCCGTTAACTGAATTAAATGCGATTTCACCGATTGATGGCCGCTACCGCAGCAAGGCAGAGCCACTTGCTCCTTTTTTCTCAGAGCAGGCCCTGATCCGCTACCGGCTGCGGGTGGAGGTAGAATATTTTATTGCACTTTGCGAAATGCCGCTCCGGCAACTTCAATATTTTCCGAAAGATAAATTTGAGGTACTTAGAAATATGTATCGCAGTTTTTCAACGGCTGATGCCGAACGTATTAAGGAAATCGAAGCCATCACAAATCATGATGTTAAAGCTGTGGAATATTTCCTCAAAGAAAAATTCGCAGCAGAAGATTTAAGCTCATGCAGCGAATTCATTCATTTTGGGCTCACTTCGCAGGACGTAAATAATACGGCCATTCCGATGATGTTAAAAGAGGCCCTGGAAAATGTCCTCATCCCGGTATTGCAAAATGAATTGCTTGCAAAACTCAAAGAACTGGCTGAAGAATGGAAAAACATCCCGATGCTGGCGCGAACGCATGGCCAGCCTGCAAGCCCTACGCGCCTGGGAAAGGAAATAGCGGTATTTGCTGAGCGGCTTTCAGAACAGTTGTCATTGCTGCAAACGCTGCCACATTGCTGTAAAATGGGGGGCGCCACCGGGAATTTCAATGCCCATACGGTGGCTTACCCGGAAACAGACTGGCCGGCTTTTGCGGAAAAATTTGCCCGCGAAAAGCTTGGACTCAGGCGGCAGCCGACCACCACCCAAATTGAGCACTATGATAATATGGCGGCTATTTTCGACAATCTGAAGCGGCTGAATGTTATCCTGATGGATTTCTCTCAGGATATGTGGCTGTATGTGTCGCAGGATTATTTTAAGCAACAAATTAAGGAAACCGAGGTAGGCTCGTCTGCCATGCCGCACAAGGTAAATCCCATAGATTTTGAGAACGCAGAAGGAAACCTGGGGCTGGCCAATTCACTACTTGAGTTTCTTGCCCGGAAGCTGCCGGTTAGCCGCCTGCAACGCGATCTTACTGACAGTACTGTTACGCGCAATATTGGCGTCCCGCTTTCCCATGGCCTTATCGCCTGGAAATCGCTGCTGAAGGGCCTGGGGAAACTCACCGTACACCACGAAAAAATCAACGCTGACCTTGAAGCCAACTGGGCCGTGGTAGCGGAAGCTATTCAAACCATCCTGAGGCGCGAGGGCTACGACAAACCGTACGAGGCCCTGAAATCTCTGACCCGCACCGGTGACAAAATAACTAAGGAGCGCATCCATGAATTTATTGATACCCTGAAAGTAGACGAAACCATTAAACAGGAATTGCTGCAAATCACCCCTTTTAATTATACCGGTTCATAATTATTTTTTCAAAATCATTAAAAATGGTTGGACGTAAATTCGATTACTATTCCTACGGTTAAACTGTGGGCTATGGGGTAAACATAATAGTGATTATGGGCGGACTTTACTCTTTTTTAGCGTAGATTGTATGCATCAAAAAACG
This sequence comes from Bacteroidia bacterium, assembly GCA_040880525.1. Taxonomy (NCBI): domain Bacteria; kingdom Pseudomonadati; phylum Bacteroidota; class Bacteroidia; species Bacteroidia bacterium. The sequence goes on along the minus strand of JBBDIG010000033.1, from coordinate 36,654 downwards.
CAATATAAATCCTGCTATTAAAAGCCCAATACCTGAGGCTATGACATTTAAGGGTAATGAAACGGACATACTCAAACATCCTATAAGCCCCACAACCGGAATTACCCTGCCATATATTTGCTCTTTTCGGGGTTGTCGCAGGGCAGAAATATTGGTGATACTGTAATAAAGCAAAATTGTAAAGGTGGCGGCCCTAACAATAAATTCAAAGGTTCCCAAGATTGTAAGGAGCAGGATAACAACACCTGTGATGATAATCCCTAAATGCGGAACCCGGTAATTGCGGTGGATTGCCTGAAAGACCGGTGGTAGGTCGTGCCGTCTGCCCATTGCCAGCATCATCCGGCTAATCCCTAAAATCTGGCTCAATAAAACACCCAACATTGCTGTAGAAGCGCCAATAGTGACAACCGTTCTTATAGCAGGTGTAGTCAAAGCATCAGCAACTACCTGCAAAGGCGATTTGCTGTCTGCCATGCTTGCTGTCCCAATTACACCCACCGCAACAACAGATACCACAGCATAAAGAATTATCGCTGATACTATTGTAATTATAACTGCCTTAGGAATAGTCTTTTCAGGTTCCTTAACCTCCTCTGCCAATGTTGCAATTCTTGCATAACCTGTAAATGCAAAAAACAATAATGCTGAGGCTTCGGCAATTCCTGATAAACCAAAAGGCGCAAAGGACCTAAAGTTTTCGGCCTTAACAGCCGGAATTCCGCTAAATACCAGATAGACCAGTGAAAGAAGCGTAATAGATACAATTATAAGATTTAATTTCCCCGCTTTCTTAATACCAAAATAGTTGGCAGCGGTAAGAAAGATAACCGCAACTACAGAAATTATTAAAGGTGAGGAAACCGGGACTAATTGATAGAAATAACTGCCAAAACCGATGGCCACGACACCTGCCGCAGATAGCTTACTGATTAAAAACATCCAGCCGGCAGAAAAACCAAAAACAGGATTGATTAACCGGTATCCATATTCATAAGTGCCGCCAGAATGGGGATAGATGGCTGCCAATTGAGCAGAACTTAAACCGTTAAATGCAGCAATAATACCTGCTATTGCAAGGCCTACAATAAAAGCAGGCCCTGAAACACCCGCTGCGACCCCTGTAACAACAAAAATCCCTGCACCGACTATTGCACCCAGCCCAACGCCCACAGCATCTTTTAATGTAAGCGCCCTTAAAAGTTCCTTTACAAGTGGTTGTTTACCTGTCACTATTTTTTATTTAGAATAAACCAATCCAGTGAAAACATACCACCACCTTTTATCAGTAGAAAAATGCTACCGAGCAGCATAGCCCAGTCCGTCCTGCTTCCGTGCATCATTTCCCAAAATCCCTGATTGGCCAAGACATCTGTCTTGGTTGTGGCAATGGCAACAAGCATAATGATAATTAAAGGAATACTGGCAAGCCTTGTGAGCAAACCGATTAAAACCAACGCCCCGCACAAGATTTCAAAACCTCCTACGAAAGAGCCTAAGAATTCAGGTTCTGGCAATCCTATTTTTTCAAATCGGCCTGCCCCGCGAATGGCAGGGAAGAGGAATTTCTGAATGCCTTCTGAAAGGAACACCGCCCCCACCATTAAACGAATAAGGATGGTTGTTTTTGAGTAATCTGAACCGATTATTTTTTGAAACATATTTATTTATTTGGATGGTAATCTTTTAAAACTACAAAACACAAAATTTTGAATAGTGTCAAAGGGCGTTCTGTGGTCAATTGTGATCAATAATCCTGGCTGTTTTTGGTAAGTGGAACTGATTAATAAAGTTAAGTGACGTTTCTGGTCTTGGTTCATACCAACTCACTTCTTCCGGTTGTTTGGTTTGGTAGATGTTCTCCCCCTGGGAATTTTTTCGAAAATGCCTGCCCTTAATTTGTTGATTGTCCTCCTGTTCATATCATTAACATTTAATGCAAAAATATTAACTTTTACCGTCTATTTTGAGTTCACCCATTTCAAACAATTTCTTAAACCATTGAAATCGTTTGAGGTTACATGTAATAATTAAAAAAACTAATGATGCCTGTAATAACAATAAGTTTTGAAATATTAAATGCACAGGAAGTTGTAAAAAATGAAAAAGGAATGCTGGTAGGAATGCTGGCAGGAATGATCATGAATAAGGAAAAGCTAAAAGCGAAAGTGGAATCTGCGGCCTGTGCAGAAATGGTGAAGGCGCTGGAAGTTAATCTCCGGGAAAAGCTTGCTGAGCAAGGCGTTGTGGCCGATTTACAGATCAGCTCCCGCTGCTGACCAAACCGTTTATTCAGCGGATCCGATGTATTACCGGAAACGGCTCACCACCTTTTTATCGAACCAATTCTCAAACTTATCAAGCCATCCCCCATTTTTTTCATCTTCCTCCTCTCCTATCAGGTAGCCGTAGGGTTTCAGCGGCTCAATGTGGTCCATTACCACTTTAAGAATAGCAAGATAGGGAATGGCGACTACCATACCTGCCACGCCCCAAACGGCTCCGCCAAGCACTACCACGATGATGGTAAAAGCAGGATTCAAATCTACTTTATGGCCCACCACGAACGGCTCCAGGATATAGCTTTCAATAAACTGGATAATTGAAAAGACGATCAACACTCCGATTGCGGCTTCAAAGCCGCCACCAGTAACCAGGCCCAGAAGCATGGCCATGCCGCCTCCAATGACGTTTCCAATGTAGGGGATAAGGGATAAAAGGGCCGCAATAATGGATATGAGCAACGCATATTCAATCCCTACAATGCTAAGCCCAATGCCATATAAGGCCGCAAGAAAAATAATGAGAACACCTTTGCCCACCAGGTAATTCATGGCCACGGTAGAGGTTTTTCTAAGGGTATCCTCAGCCTTTTCGCGGCCTGACGCTGGCACCGCCATCAGGATGAATTTCCGGAATTTTCGCCTGAAATACATAAAGAAAAAGACATACACCAATACAAGCAGCGTAGCGGCAAATATTCCAAACAGACCGATGGCTGACTTAGCCAGGGTTGTTACTTCATTCTCTGTGTCACGGCTTTTGGCCTGGTCCCCGGCCTGTGTTTCTCCTTCGGGTACCGACTGAGTCGAAAACGGTACCTGCTCCATGAAACTTTGAATATGAGGATCAGCATCCAGTCCCGTTTTATCTTCAAAAAACTGCTGCATTCTTTCCATTTTTGGCTGCACTTGTTTTTTTAGCTGCGGCCAGTCATCCACTATATTTTTTATCTGGGCCGATACCAGAAAGAACAAACCCATAATAGCCAGAAGAATGCACAAATCGCACACAAGCACGGCCCAACCCCGGCTTATTCCTTTGCCCTCAAGCCACCGGCATAGCGGCAGCATCAGCAGCGAAAGCAATACGGCAATGCTCACCGGAATTAAAAAACCTTTGGCGACAGCAAGGCCATCAAAAAGAAAATATGATCCTAATATAAAGAGGGTGGTATATAGCAGAATATTCTTAACCTTCTGCATGGATTGTTTTTCGGTGCTTTCTTCCATTTAGTCATTCTACTTGTTTACGCGCTTCACGATGGTGCAATGTATCCTTTTGCCAAAGGGCTGACCATCCTCCACCGTAACTATGTTTGATCTTGCCTTTGACGAGCGAAAAAGCGATTACCAAAGCTCCGGTCGCCATGTCATTTACAATGGCGAAATTATGGTCATATCCTAAAATCCAGGGCGCAATGAGAAGCCATGCGCCCAAGGCAAGATTATATTTGCCCACCACGCGCGTACATTCCCACCACGCCACAACGGCAAAAGTAACGATCACAGGCCCTATAATGTGCGCGTTATCAGCAACAGGATTTCCAAAACCTAAAACTTCAGGCGAGGCCATCAGCCACACTCCGAGAATTGCATTTATTGCGTGTGCCCACATATCAGGTTATTTTTTTACGTTCACTTTCACTACCCAGAAAAGCCTTCCAGACTGAAGCACCGGAATCTTTCACCCGCTTCAAATATTGCAGGCTTGCCAGCATCTCGTCCATAGCAGGACCTATCATGGCGATAGAAACCACTGCCGAAGCCAGACACAGGGTACACCAGGCATCCAGCAGCACTGGTTGCAGAATAACCAGGAGGATGCTTATAAATCCCAGCGGCCCGACAGCAAGGCCAAATACCACTACCATCCAGGGCATTGTGCGCCAGCGTCTTTGGCCACCAATCACGCCCGTTACTACGTCCAATAAATAAGCAAATGCGCCCAGTGCCGCATCAGGTATGGGCAGAATATGAGAAACCGAGGAATTGAGAATAATTTCGCTTCCCTTACCAAAAAAAGGTTCCCACACATTAGAGAGAATATTCAATTGATAAAGTGAAAGATAGACAGCAATCCCTGTTCCTCCTAAAGCCAGGATAACAATTGGGATCCGCTCTCCCCATCTAGATGGGTTATAGTCCCACCCGGGTGGAATATTTCTTTTTTCGTGTTTCATTATTTAAATACTGCTCTTTTAGCAGAATTAAAATACATGAATAAAATTTCATAAAATCTATCGGCCATTTTAGTTTTAAAATTTAATGATCAATAGTAGCTTCAAATTATAAATCATTTTTTTCATACCATTTTTCAGGATCAAGTTTTAAATTTTTGATCATCTTTGGCAAAGTAGATTTAAGGTCGTGGCGGGGCTCCCAGTCCAGTTTCTCCTTGGCCCGGCTGATGTCCATTTCATAGTGATCATCGGCCCTGTCTACCATCCAGGGTTTAATAAACGGATCGCTAACCTGTTCCTGCAACCAAGCACCGATCTTAGCCAGTGGTTTTGGAATTTCCATTGTATGCCATTCTTCTCCGTGGATCAGTTCCCCAATTTTATCCTGCAGTTCGCCATAGCTGTAGGTTTTCGATTCGCTTATGTTAATGGCAATTTCTTCCGGAAGAGAATCCCTGTGATCAATGGTTCTAATAATCGCATCAACCATATCATCCAGATGGAGAAAAGCATTGCCATGAAGCAGGTCGCCCGGATAAAAATAACTGGTGAGTTCCTTTTCATAAATCCGTTGCACCTGATGAGATATTGGGATGGAATTTCCCTCCTCATCATAGGCTCCGGCCAGGCGCAGCATCACGGCAGGTATTCTTCCGCGTTTCTGGCGGATCAGTTTTTCGGTTTTCACTTTCGATTCCGGGTAGTTCCAGCTAGCATTTAGCGGCCAGTTTTCATTAATTTTTTCTCCGGGTTCAGCCGCTTTATATACCAGGTTAGTGCTCGAAAATATAAATTGTTGTACATCCATTTCCTGCAGCGCATCCAATAGTTTTTCAGTGCCTTTTACCGTCACCTCCTCATACAGCGGGCTGGGTTCACCTGAAAAATCATAGTAAGCTGCCAGGTGAACTACCGAAGCGATTTTGCTGCTGTAAGCATATTGAATTCTCTCTAATCCGGCCCGGATGCTTTTTTCAGAAGTAATATCAAAATTGATGTTTTCGGATTTTTTATTTGGAAAAGGATTACCGACTTTGTCCAGCCCAATACACTGAAACCGGTCAGCCAGCCGGTCAATTAATTTTGTCCCGATTAGTCCGCTACCTCCCGTTACGAGAATAATTTCTTTTGAATTTTTATTTGATTCCGCCATGAGAAAACAATTTTGATTAAATGAAAAATAACCACTCAAATCTTAATTGAGCGAAAGAATAGTTTCTTCAACAAGGACAGGATTGTATAGGTTTAAAAAATCCTGAAATGGAAGGTTTTGAACATTCATGTGCAGATTTTCGCACTTTATCCTTTTATATGAGCATAAATAATAGCATTAGCAAAAAATTTGTGCAACCGGCCAAACCAGCCATCCGCTTTAACGTTACACTCAAAATCCATGATTAAATTTTAAAACTAATTCAAAATGAAAAACATTACCGCAACCCAATTGAAGGAACAAATGGACCAGGGACAGGAGTTTGAAATAATTGACGTGCGCGAGTCCCACGAATATGAGATATGCCATCTTGCGTCCAGCAGGCTGATCCCGATGAGCAAACTGATGACATCAGTAGATGAAATTAAGGGAGAAAAACCTGTGGTAATGTATTGCCACCACGGCAATCGCAGCAAGGCCGCGACAGCATTTTTAGAAAAGCAGCGGCCGGAGGTAGCGTTCCTCAATCTGAAAGGTGGCATCCATGCCTGGGCTGAAGAGGTGGATCCAAATATGCCGGTTTATTAAAAATCATTAAATAATAATTAATTTAGAAAATAACAATGGAAGAAAACGCTCCCCTTATATTGCTGCATGGCGCATTGGGTTCCAAAGCCCAGTTCCAGTCACTCCAGCCATTGCTTGAGCCGCATTTTCAATTGCACATGCTGGATTTACCGGGACATGGAAAAGGCGCTGAAATAAACGCACCGCTCCGGATTGAGACGATGGCCGCAGCCCTGAAGAATTATATACGTGAGAATGAATTGGTAAAGCCTCATATTTTCGGATATAGCATGGGCGGGTATATTGCACTGTGGCTGGAAAGCAGGGAACCGGAAACGTTTGCAGATATTACCACCCTGGCCACCAAATTCGACTGGACGGAAGAGACCTCAGCCAAAGAAGCGGCAATGCTCAATGCCGGAAAAATCCGCGAAAAAGTGCCGCAGTATGCTGAATGGCTGCAAAAGATGCACGGTGAAAACTGGGAGCCGCTGCTGGAAAAAACCGCTGAAATGATGCTGCATCTGGGCAAGAAAAAGCTGATAGATGAGGCGCTCTTACAAAAAGTGCAGATCCCGGTGCGCGTAGCTGTAGGCGACCGTGATAAAATGGTTTCGCTGGAGGAAACGGTATGGGCCTACCGCAACCTGCCAAAAGGAGAACTGCAGGTGCTGCCAAATACTCCGCATCCATTGGAGAAGGTGGAGCAGAAAATTCTGGTGGCGATGCTTACTGACCCGGAATAACACCATCATAAAATTCCGGTGCATTTCGCAGGGATATTAAAAAGGGAAAAATACCGGCAGCAGGAAAGTGGCCAGCAGCCAGAATAATATTGAAAGTGGAAATCCTACTTTAAAATAATCAGCAAATTTATAGTTCCCGGTAGTGTAGATCATTGTATTGGTTTGATACCCGATTGGCGTCAGAAAACTTGCCGAAGCCGCATAGGCTATCGCCATCACAAAAGGTTTGGGATTTACCTCCAGCGCAAGCGCAGTTGCAAAAGCTATTGGAATTAAGATCACTACTGTACCGGTATTGCTTATCACCTCGGTGAGTATGGTGGTGATAAGATAAATCAGGGAAAGCAAAACGATGGGTGGAAATCCTCCCAGGGAACCGGTAAGGAGCTGAGCCAGGAGATCAGAAGTACCAGTGGTGGCTATGGCGATGCCAAAAGGCAGCAGCCCCGCCAGGAGAAAAATGATTTTCCAGTCAATGGCTTCATAAAATTCCTTCATATTGATGCAGCGGAACAGGACCATCACCACCACGGCTGTGACCGCCCCCACATGGATAGGCAGGATATTCAGTGTAGCCAATGTGACCATTATTATTGAAATACCAATTGCAATGGCCGCCTTCACCCTTTGTAACTGTGGAAACTCATGACGCGAAACCAACACTATTTCCTTGCTTTTGCTGATCAGCTCTGTGGTATTCTGGTGTGTACCCAACAATACGATATCACCGGCCTGAAGTTTACTTTTTTCAAGGGGCCAAAGGCTTTGCCGGTGCCGGTCACGAAGGGCCAGGATGCTGCCTTCGATATTGCGCCCAAGCACTGACTGCGTAACCGGTTTCCCTTCCAGCCGGGACCCCGGAGGAATCATCACCTCTGCCAGCAAATGATCAGTGCTTCCTTCTATTTCTTCAAAACCCTCGCCTTTCATCAAGTGTATCCCTGAAACTTTAATTATATCCTTCAGACGTTTAAGGCTGCACCTGATCGTAAGAATATCCCCCTGATCCACCAGGAATTCAGGCGTAAAATTCTGGATGGTTTTTCCATCCCGCTCCAGCGACAGAATTTCGAGGTTGGTGCGCGTCATTAGTTTGGATTCAAGGAGAGGCTGGCCTGCCAGGTCGGAATCTTCGGGGATAAGGATGCGTGTAATATATTGGCCTAACCCGATCGTTTCAGCCACGCCTTCAGCGCTTCTCCTGGCAGGAAGCCTGTCTGCCCCCCAGAAATAGAGATACGTTCCTCCGGTGGCAAAAAATATCAGGCCGAGCGGTGCAAAATCAAAAATGCCGATGGAACCTCCGCCATACTTTTCTGAAAGAGAATCGGCCAGGATATTCGTGGAAGTACCGATGAGGGTACAGGCGCCTCCAAAGAGCGAAGCAAAGGAGAGGGGAATCAGGAGTTTTGACGGACTACGGTTCAGGTCGCTGGCAATACCCATAACGATCGGAATAAAGATAGCCACTACCGCTGTGTTGTTGATAAATGGAGAAATTGCACCGCTAATGATAATGATGAAAAGCAGCAGCCTTTTATCGCTGATCTTTCCCTGGCGGGCCAGAATATCCCCAAAAAGATTCAGCGCCCCTGTTTTATACAGCGCGGCACTGATCACGAACATGGATGCTACCGTTACCGTGGCCTTATTGCCAAAACCGGAGATTCCCTGTGCCGGAGTGATAATGCCCAGCAGTACGAGCAATAGCGTTAATACAATAGCCACAAGCTCTACCGGCAACCATTCTGTGATGTAAAATACCACGGCCGCCACGATAAAGAAGATCATCAGATATATCTGCCAGTCATCAGGGATTCCATTTACTAATGAAACGCCCGGCAAAATGTGTGTTATCAAAAGAATTACAGTGAGCTTTTAAAAGTTAGTCCATTTCTCTTAATTCATCAGTAGGAATATTCCTGCTCTTCAATATTCTGTACAAGGCCTTGCGCATTCTCAGATATTTCCTAATTCCTATAGCAAGCACAAAAAGGGATGAAGGAAGGAAGATATAGGCAAGTAAATGCGCAGTGGCTTTGTCAAAAAATTCAAGGAATGAAATCCCGGAAATGATCAGCGTAAGAGCGAGTGAAACGTAGGCCAGCAAAGTTCTCTCATTTGCCAGGATGGTCCGGTCTATGGCGAGGAAATCCCGCATGATCAGTTTTTCCTGGACGTTTTGATAGAAATATCGCTTCATAAGTACCTTATAAAATTACCGCTTCATCAAAATAATTATCAGGTCAGGGAATTTGTTGATAAAAAAAGCTCAGATCTGATAAAACGGCAGGAATGGTAAAGAATGAAAATAAAGCAACTTCTATTGCTTCTTCAGGGTCTCCAGGCTTTTACGGGCAAGCACAAATTCCGGAAAAATCCGAATAGCATTTTCAAAATTCTCAAGTGCTTTTTCTTTCTCCTTCAGATCCATCATGATAATACCGGCAAGATTATAAGAAGCCGCCTGAAGTGGTACATTCTGCGCTTCGCTCTGTGAAATCTGAATTTGTACCTGCTCATTTCGCGAAGCAGGATCCTGTAAAATTTTCTGAACGGTGCTCATGCCCTCGCCATATCTTTTCAGGTTGTACTGCAACACCGCCACCTGATACTGGTAATAAGGGCTACCTGTAAGTAGATGCAGCTTTTCATAAAGTGCCAACGATTCTTTCAGCCGCCCTACCTCCTGCTCTGCGGTTGCCACGAGTTCCAGCATCCCGGTATCTACAGGATGTTTATCCAGATGCTTCCTGCCCACAATAATCGCCTGCACATAAGATCCGTTGATGTAGTAAAGCGTAGCCAGTGAATCCAGATAGGACTCCTCCGGGTCTTTCGCCATAATGTAATAAAGCGCATGAATGGCTGTCTGATAATCGCCATGCTCCACAGCAAGGTCAAAAACCTTGAGGTCAATACTGTCTTTGGCCGATTTTGGTTCAACTAATTGTTGCTCCTGTTGCGCTTCTTCTGCCTGCCTCTTCTTTTTCTTTTTTTGAGCAAAAGAAGGGAGGGCAAACAAAATCATAAGGAAAAGAAAAAGCAATGACTTCATTCTGAATATTTTATTGAGTTGAGACAGTATTTTTCGGTGAAGGCTTCGAAATTAAGAGTAATCCAATGAATGTTAAAAGCCCGTTAATCAGCAACAATTCAAAACTGAACCGGTATCCCTGGAAAATATAGGCTGCAAAAATATCAATGGTTTGGCCAAGCTCTGCGGAATAATCCATGAATAACGCGCCCAGTTCACCCTCAGAGGCAAGAGAGATAATAAACGTAAGGATTGGCGATAAAAAGCATACCAGCACCACCCAGCGATCTCTCACTTTTTTCTTTGTAAAAATTCCCATTACAAATAGTCCGAGGAGCGGCCCATAGGTGTATCCGGCTATTTTGAATATTGCATTGATTACGCTTTCATCATTAAGTCTGTGGAATATCATGATGACAAAAAAGAGCAAAACCGTAATTCCGATATGAATTAATGAACGTACCCTGCGCGTTCCGGTGGCTGGTGTAACCATTGCAGGATCGTTATTAATGCCAGGCTTTACCTCTTCAGATTTAAAACCGAGAAAATCCACGCAAATAGAAGTGGTTAAAGCAGCAAGCGCACTGTCAGCACTGGAGTATGCCGCAGCCGTAAGTCCCAGCAGAAAAACGATTCCTGCGAAAGCCGGCAAATGATCCATCGCCAGTGAAGGATAGATATAATCTGTTCTTTCCGGCAGGGGAATGTTGTTAGCGCTGGCAAACATGAGGAGGAGAACACCCAATCCCAGGAATAACAGGTTTACCGGCAGCAACGTAATGCTGAAGGTGAACATGTTCTTCTGCGCATCCCGCAACGACCGGCAGGTGAGGTTTTTCTGCATCATGTCCTGGTCCAGGCCAGTCATTACAATGGCGATAAAAGCACCACTGATGAATTGCTTGTAGAAGTATTGTGGGCTGCGCCAGTCATCAAAGAAAAATATCCGGGAAAGGTTGCTCTGGCTGATCTCGCGGGTTATCTCAAAAAATCCCAGGTCCAGGGTATTAACAACATAGATAATAGTGGTGATCAGCGCTAGCAACATAAAGAGCGTTTGCAGCGTATCCGTCCAGATAATGGTTTTGATGCCACCTCTAAAAGTATAGACCAGGATGAGCATCAGCGAAACAAAGACGGAAACCCAGAAAGGCATTCCCCATTTATCAAAAATAAAAACCTGGAAAACCACTGCCACCAGGTATAGCCGGAATGCCGAACCGATGGTGCGCGATAAAAGGAAAAAGAATGATCCCGTTTTATGAGAAACCTTGCCGAATCGTGTTTCCAGATAGGTGTAAATGGTGGTGAGATTGAGGCGGTAATAGAGCGGCATTAAAACCGTTGCGATCACAAAATATCCCACCATATATCCCAGCACCACCTGAAAGTAGCTGAATTGCGTGGACCCTACCCAACCGGGAAGAGAAATAAAAGTCACACCACTAAGGCTCGCGCCAATCATTCCGAAAGCCACGAGATACCAGGGTGCATTTTTATTAGCCACAAAAAATGTGGCATTGTCAGTAGCTTTCCGGGCTGTGAAATAAGAGATTAAAACAAGGAAGAGGAAATATCCCCCGAGTATGGATAATATAATTCCGGGATGCATAGAGACCGTTGGTTTGGCTGCAAAGAAACCAACTTCAGGCGAAGTTGAACTTTTTAGGGATACCTGTTATTACAAGAAGTATTGGCTGAAACATGATCTGAAACAAAGAGATTATTTTTGGCGCTAAAGATTTGTATTAAGTTTGACGGATAAATTATTTGTCAGGATCCCCAAAACAGGAAAAAAATTAAACTTTTCGCGGTAATTAAAAGCAGAGAAACGAAAATGTCACTAAACCAGGATTCTAAAACGCCATTTTTCCCATTGGTTGCTGCATTGGTAGGTATAGCAGTTGTTGTTACCCTTGTAATGCTGCAAAAAGAAAAATCCTCAAAAAAGGCTGATTATGAGGATTATGAAGTAGAAAATTATGACCTGATCAGGAACGGAACCATCATCAGCCCTGCTTAAAAGTTCTTTTCCAGCGTTTCCGGAATTAGTTCTGAGCAGGCTACGCTGCCATCGTTGCTGATGCCTCCAAGCAATACCTGTTGCACCTGGTTCACTTTGGCGGCATCAAAAGGCGCATTGACTTTCACATAGTTTTGGGTAAAACCATAAATTCTCCCCTCGTGCTCCTTTTCTTCCCACAGCACCTCTTTAATCTTTCCAGCATTTTCTGTATAAAATTTCCTCCGCTTTTTATGAGAAAGTGATGTGAGCATTTTTCGCCTTTCAGTGCGAACATCCAGCGGTACAGGATCGGGCAAGCGCAGTGCGGTTGTATTTGGCCGCTCGCTATATGTAAATACATGCAGGTAGCTCACGTCCAGTTGATGCAGGAGGTCGTAAGTTTTCCGGAAATCATTTTCATCCTCCCCCGGAAATCCCACGATTACGTCCACTCCAATGCAGCAGTCAGGCATTGCTTCTTTAATGCGCTGCACCCGCTCTACGTATAAATCAGAAAGATACCGTCTGCGCATGGCCTTCAGAATTTTGTCAGCACCCGATTGGAGAGGAATGTGAAAATGGGGCACAAATCTTTGCGAAGCGGCCACAAAATCAATGATCTCGTTGCTCAGCAGGTTGGGTTCAATAGAACTGATGCGATAACGGTTTATGCCTTCTACCTGGTCCAGCGATTTTATCAGATCAAGGAAATTTTCATTTTGATCATTGCCAAAATCGCCAATATTCACCCCGGTCAGTACCACTTCCTTCACGCCCTGCCTTGCAATCTCCTTAGTAGCGTGGAGGATGTTATCAATATATCCGCTGCGGCTTCTACCTCTCGCCAGCGGAATGGTACAGAATGAGCAGAAATAGTTACAACCATCCTGCACTTTAAGAAAAGAGCGGGTGCGATCTCCAAATGAATATGCACTAACAAATTCATCTGTTTCCTTAATATGGCAGGTAAATATTCGGCTCCCCTCTTCAAGAATATCTTTATCTAAATAATTAAGAATATTAAATTTTTCATTGGCACCCAGAACCAGGTTGACACCGGGAATCGCGGAAATTTCCTGTGGCTTCAACTGAGCATAGCATCCTATCACCACCACCTTAGCATCAGGATTGATCCTGAGCGCCTTCCGCACTATCTGCCTGCATTTCTTATCGGCATTATCAGTAACTGAGCAGGTATTGATGACGTATACATCAGCCGCTTCATCGAATTGATGGATCTGGTAGCCGCTGTTGCTGAACTGGCGTGCAATGGCCGAAGTCTCAGAATAGTTGAGCTTGCAGCCGAGCGTATAGAATGCTGCGGAAGGCTGTTGATTCATACCTGTCATCGGATCAGGAATTCTTCATGCGAAGACGGATCTCGGTGATTTTCTGCTTTGTGTGCTGAGGAAAATCCCGTTCCATCATCCAGTTATAATAAGATGGCTCCTTGCGAAATACCTCTTCCACTGGGCGGCCATTATGTTTGCCGAAGTTAAAGACCTCTACGCCTTGTTTATTCCGCACGAGGCGACCGGCCAGGTCCACCATCGTTTTTCCGGGTGAGCCCAGGAAATTATAGAGATGGTCAACATTATTCTGAAGTTCTTTATACCGTTCAAGTTGCGCGCAAAGCACTTCATAAGTTGCCCGTGTATCTGCTTCTGAAGTGTGGGCCTGTTCCAGCTCTTTACCGCAGTAAAACTGGTAAGCTGCTGTGAGCGTCCGCTTTTCCATGGTGTGAAATATTTTCTGCACATCAATCACCTTCCGGTCACTGAACTGGAAGTCCATGCCCGCCCGCAGGAATTCCTCCACGAGCATGGGCAAATCGAAACGCAGCACATTGAAGCCGCTGAGATCCGAATTTCCGAAATACTGGTTGATCTCTTTTGCTACCTGCTTAAAGGTGGGCTTATCCTTCACATCCTCATCAGTAATTCCATGAATTTTAGTGGAATCAGCAGGAATGGGCATCTCCGGATTAATGCGATACGACCGGCATTCATAATCTTCAATGTTTGGCTCCAGCTTCAAAAAACTGATTTCCACAATGCGGTCTTTGCTCACGTTTAAACCGGTAGCTTCAATATCAAAAAATACGATTGACTTTTTTAAATCCAGGCTCAAATCCTTATTATTTTTTTGCAAAAATATACAATACGCGGCTCAGGTAAACAATAGATGCGGAGGAAGCCTTTTGGCGGTCGCTATCCCTTACAGGTCAGGATCATGCTGCAACAATCTTCTTTAATTCCTCCAGATCCATTCCGTCAAAATTTCCGGAACTCATCAGCAACAGGACTGACGGGCTCCATTTTAATGAAAGCAGAAACTGCAGCATATTCTCTGCATCTGAGAAAAAATGCAGGTCGGGCCGATTAAAAAATGATTTAATTTCTTCTTCTGAAATTTTCTCAAGGCGCTTTAACTCCACCACATGAGGATGCAGCAACACGCACGGAACATCAGCCGGTGCCAGTGAGTCTTTATATAATGGAAGAAAGTTCTTATTAAGACTGCTGAACGTATGAAGCTCCAGGCAAGCCACCAACTGGCGATCAGGATATTGCTCCCTTACAGCCTCCACGGTTGCCTTTACCTTGGAGGGTGAATGGGCAAAATCCCTGAAAATCACGCCATCGGGTCCTTCCGCTATTTTATCCAATCTTTTGCCCGCACCTTCAAAGGATTTCATTGCCTGGTAAAAATCAGCTTCCTCTACATTTAGCTGGCTGCATACCAGTTTTGCTCCTTCCATATTCGTTAAGTTGTGCTGACCAAATATCCTGACAGGAATATCGCCTTCAGGCCGCTGCAAAATGGCAACATTCCCACTCACGCGGTAGGACGGCAACTGGTAGGGAAAACTGGAAAAAGGCCATTCCTCCCTTCCCAGCAGTTCTCTTACTTCTTCGTCAAGGGCATTGTAAATCACTACATCTTCCTTTTTGCGCTGCGCAAGGAAATCATAAAACGCCTGCAGATAGACGGCATAAGTTGGAAAGACATTGATATGATCCCATGCAATTCCACTCAGCAATGCAATGTGGGGTTGATACCACAGAAACTTCGGCCTTTTATCCACTGGGCTTGAAAGATATTCATCACCTTCAATGATGATGACCGGAGCATTGCTGAGCTTCAAACTGAGTTCAAATCCGGGAACAGGTGCCCCGACTACATAGTCGAATGCCATTCCCTGTTGCGAAAGAACATGCATGATCATGCTCGTAATGGTGGTTTTGCCATGACTTCCGGCAATCACAACCCGCTTCTGTTGCTGCGTTCTGTTCGCAATAAATTCAGGGAAAGAATACACCGGCAAGCCAAGATCCAATGCGCGCTTCAATTCCGGATTATCCGGTTTAGCGTGCATTCCGAGGATAACGGCATCAAGGCCGGAATTAAGCCGCCCAGGATCCCAACCGGTATTTTCAGGCAAAAGCCCTTTTTCCCTGAGCTTTCCTTTAGCAGGTTCAAATATTTCATCATCTGATCCGGTAACCTCATCTCCCTGATTTTTCAGGGCTATGGCCAGATTGTGCATAATGCTTCCGCCAATGGCGATAAAGTGGACTTTCATAAACAGGATTGAATAGGGTTCAAAATTAGAGAAATCAGCGGTTGAGGCTATTGATATAAAATGGGGCCTTGCATGATTTATGATAATGCCACAGCATGAAAAAACTGATCATTCTTCTGTTTCCGTTACTTGTCCTTATGGCTTGTGAAAAGCGGGACAGACAGCAAATTATCCCCAATGTGCCTGTTGAGGTGAGGATCACCACAAACGATCCTAACTATACTGACATCAACATTCTTGGAAGTGCCGTTTATATTCCGGGTGGTTACCGGGGTATTATTCTCATCCACACTTTTACTGATGAATACGTGGCTTTTGACCAGGCTTGCACCCATCACATCAATGAAGGCTGCGCAAAAGTAGTGTTGGACGAATCCGGAATTTTCATGCGGTGTGGCCAATATGGCGATACTACTTTTACTGCCTGCTGCACATCTCGCTTCAGGACGGATGGAAGCGTAATGGAAGGACCGGCTGAATATCCGCTCAAGGCTTACCGGGTGAATAAATCCGGAGCCCTCATTGAAATCACCAATTACTGACAAGAAAATACTCTTTCATTGACCAATCCAAAAATTATTTACACAACTGGCGGAAACGCTGGATGTCTGCTTCAGGGTCCAAACCCTGATCCCGCTCCAGGTAATCCGCCATCTGATGTGCAAAATAAGGAGCCAGAGAAATGCCCTTCGTTCCCATTCCATTAAAAATAAACATATTGCGATGAATGGGATGCCTGCCCAGGAACGGCCGCCTGTCATGCGTGGCAGGCCGCACACCCGCCTGGTGATCCAGGATCTGAAAAGGAGTTTGAATAAGTTTACCTATTTCCTGTTCTAAATACGTTCTGGCCTGGGCTGATGGCACTGCGTCAAGTTGATCCCATGTATAAGTGGCGCCCACCCGGTAAATGTCCTCACCCAGCGGCAGCAGGAAAATTCCACGATTTACCAGCATTTCAATTCGCAGCTTCGGAGCTTTAATTGTGAGCAACTCGCCCTTTACCGCATTGAACGGCAGCCAGGAGAAATAAGGGTTCTTAAGCGCGTGCCACCCTTCGGCAAAAACAACTTTCGAGGCCAAGATATCACGCCATTGGATTTCCGGTTCTTCCGTCTTTAACTCCTTGTATTCAAAATTTGTCTCAGTCAAAATTCCTTTTTCCCTCCATTCATTTCGCAGGTATTCAAGAAATAAATTTGTACTTAGCACAGCGCCTTTCATCAAAAATCCACCATGAGGATTGTATAGTTGCGTATTGTAAAGGCTTAAGTCTTTGTTGATAACAAATTCTCCAAGTTCTTCAATATCATACTTGGCAAGCCATTGTGCGCGGTGTGCTTCATTCTTAAAAAGACGGTAAATCTGTAATTCCCGGAAAACCCTGATTCCGGCCTCCTTCTCGAATTGCTCATAGGCCATCCGGGCGTAAGAGAGCAACTCCGTGGCCTTCCAGGTCTTCACGAAATTCTTGCCTGTAACGGGATTGATGATGCCGGCAGAGATTCCGGAGGAGGAGACCGGAACATTTTTATCCACTACAAGCACGGATTTTCCCATCTTCAGTAGGGATCTGGCGAGCCAGCTTCCGGCTATTCCCTGCCCGATGATTATGTAGTCATATTTTTTCATAAAACACTTACGTATATAAACTTACGGATAAACTTGTATTTTTCATAAACTAAGTTCTAAAGCAGAAAAAATGGCCTGGGTGGCTTAAAATTTGGGTTTAAAGAAGATAATCAACCTTGGCAATCATCAATTTCTTTCCGTTTTAAAACTCAACGTATGTTTAAATACAGCAAAATTTCCTCTCTCTTCTCTGGCAGCACCTTTTTTTCAATTTCCTTTCTCTTCATTTTTCTTTTGCCCCTTCAGTTTGAAGCTTCTAAGGCCGTAAATGCTGAAACGGCCGATGTAACATCAACTGAAGCTGCCGAAGTTGCGAAACAAAATTTTATCAGCCATGCCAAATCCCTTTATGCGGAAGCAGGTTTGATCGGAACCACGCTAAAATATGAAGTTTTCGAAAAGGCATTGACAGGATTCTATAACCTTAAAAAAGGATCCAAGTCCTCTGAGAAAGATATTCTCACAATTATTGATTTTGAGCAATCATCCCTGAATGAGCGAATGTTTTCAATTGATATTAAAAACAAAAAGCTTCTTTTTAACAGTGTTGTAGCGCATGGGCGGAACTCCGGTAATTTGTATGCGAAGCAGTTTTCAAACAAACCGAACAGCTACCAGAGCAGCCTCGGATTTTACGTAACCGGAGAAACTTATACCGGAAAACATGGCCTTTCGCTTCGCCTTGACGGTATGGATGCCGGATACAACGATAAGGCGCGGGCGCGGGCTATCGTGATGCACAGTGCCAATTATGCAAACCCTTCTTTTGGCGCGAAAACAGGCCGCCTGGGCCGCAGCCTCGGTTGTCCCTCTATTCCTGAACTCGGCCATGAAGAGGTCATCAAAACGCTCTCAGAAGGTACTGTGATTTATATTCACTATCCTAATACAAGTTATGAAAAGAGTTGCGTGTATTTCAATACGCAAGTTGCGGTTGATTTCTTCTCAACAATAGCTTCTCTGTAATAACTCTCCACATTTCCCGATTTACCTGAACTGATTCCAGACGGGATCTGACGGCAAGGGAGCAACAATCTCCAGCGGCTCCTTTTTCACCGGATGTATGAACCTGATCGAACGGGCATGCAGATAGATGGAACCGGTGCTTTTTCCTGCATGGCCATATTTTACGTCTCCCACGATGGGACAACTGATGCTTGCGAGTTGTACCCTTATCTGGTGCGGACGGCCTGTATGAGGCTTGACTTCAAGTAAATAATAATTCTTTTGGTGCATCACCAGTTTGTACTCCAACACGGCCTTTACTGATCCTTGTTTTTCAATAGTAAAGGCTTTTGTTTTGTTTTTTTCCGGATCCTTTAAAAGCCAGTGAACCAGCTCTGCTGAGAACTGCTCAGGTTTATGGCTCACCAGTGCCCAATAAGTTTTTTCCATTTCGCGGGTTCTGAATGCCGCTGTCAGTCGGATCAGGGCTTTGTCAGTTTTGGCAAATAACATCACTCCACTTACCGGCCGGTCCAGCCGGTGCGGCACTCCGCAATAAACATTTCCGGGCTTTTTATATTTCTCCTTTAAAAATGCCTTGATTAATTCTCCCAGAGGTACATCGCCAGTATGATCACCCTGCGAAAGTTCGCCAGGAAGCTTGTTTACAGCGATCAGGTGATTGTCTTCATATAATATCCTTTTTTCAATGGATAGCATCATAAAATTAAAAATTTGCCGGCATTTAAATTATTGAACATTCAACTTTAAGCATTAAATTCTTCATAATCCTATGAAAAATCAAATTCTGCTGATTTCATTTCTCGTACCCCTGTTTTTTGTTTTTAGCTGTAAGAATAATAATGGGGATAAAAGCACGGATAATAATGATACTACCGCTACAAGACAAACACCTTCCCGGGAAATTCAGACGGACCTGCCACTTGACGATATCAAGCTTCCCGAAGGCTTCCGGATAACGCTTTTTGCCCAGGATGTGGAGAATGCCCGGTCCATGGTGAGAGGCGATGATGGAACCGTGTATGTAGGATCGCGTAGTGCAGGCAAGGTTTACGCCCTGCCGGATGCCGATGGTGATTTTGTTGCTGACGAAGTGGTCGTCATCGCCAGTGGGTTAAACTCTCCCAATGGAGTGGCGCTGAAAGATGGCAATCTATATGTAGCGCTGATTGACCGGATATTGCAGTTTCCCGCCATAACCAATACCTACAGAAATGAACCGAAACCAGAAACGGTATTCAGCGATTATCCTGATAAAACACACCACGGCTGGAAATATATTGCTTTTGGACCTGATGGAATGCTGTATGTGCCAGTGGGCGCTCCATGCAATATTTGCCTTTCTGAAGATCCAATATTCGCCAGCATTACACGCTTGGATGTGAATAATCCTGAACCGGAAATTTATGCTGAAGGAATACGGAACACCGTGGGGTTTGCCTGGCACCCGGAGACAAAGGAACTGTGGTTTACAGATAATGGCCGCGACATGATGGGCGACAACATTCCCCCGGACAAACTGAATCACGCTCCTGAAAAAGGGATGCACTTTGGATATCCGTTTTGTCATGGCACCGATATTCCTGATCCGGAATTTGGAGATCAGCGTAACTGCAATGAATTTACTCCTCCTGTCCAAAATCTGGGGCCGCATGTCGCGGCACTCGGGATGAAATTCTACACGGGTAAAATGTTTCCGGAGGAATACAGGAATAAGATCCTGATTGCTGAACATGGTTCCTGGAACAGGTCCACTCCCATAGGCTATCGTATAATGATGGTAACGCTGGATGGAAACCGGGCCACGGAATATGAGCCTTTCGCGGAAGGCTGGCTAAATGAGGGCAAAGACTGGGGCCGGCCTGTAGACATTATCCAAATGCCTGATGGCGCTATCCTGATTTCAGATGATAAGGCCGATGCAATTTACAGGATCGTTTACGAAGGAAATAACAAATAATACATCAGCTAAAACTAAAACACCCTGACAGCAAGTAAGCTGTCAGGGCGTTTTTTATGTCTGATTTTAAATTCCGGAATCAGGCCGCTTTCCGCAATCTTTCCTGCACCGGTTTTTTTAATACGATTATACCCAAAGCATTAAAAATCTTAATTACCGGGTAAATGGGATCAAACTCATGCCAGCGGATACCAAAGTTGGGACTCATCGGGTGACGGTGATGGTTATTATGATAACTCTCTCCAAGCATCAGGAAATCGAAGAAGAGGAGGTTTTTTGAGGTATCGCTTACTTTATGGCTTACGTAGCCCCACTTATGAGCAAACCAGTTGATAATTGCCCCATGAAAAGGTCCCATCACGAAATGGATGGGGAGCAGAAGATAAAGATACCACATACCGGCAGGCACAAATTCCACGTAAAAGGCAATGTAAAATACGGCCCAGCCAATTCGGCTGAACCAGGAGTCGGCAAGTCTGTCAAGGGCCGTCCACTGAGGAAGGTTTCCTTTGAAACGATCTTCAATGTCAGCACGGCCATTAAATATGTCGTTGTATTTATCCTTTGTCTGCCACATCATATCCATCAGATTCTTTGAATATTTTGGCGAGTGCGGATCCTTATCTGTATCAGCATAGGCATGGTGATACCTGTGCAGCACGCCATAGGCATAGGGGCTGAGATAAGATGATCCCTGAAAGACATAGCTCAGGATAAAGAATATTCTTTCCCACGTGCGGGACATTGTAAACTGCCGGTGGGCGGAATAGCGATGATGAAAGAAAGTTTGGGTAAAGAGAGACAGGTACCAGTGACCTATGAAAAAGAGGATGATTGCTAACATTAGTATTATTTCAGATTTTGTTTAGCGGTTGTGCAAAGATAAGGCAACAAAGCTCATACAAGTAAATAATCAGAGCTAAAATGGCGCTGGTGGCCTGTTACAAGACTTCATGATTTTTTAGCGGAAGCCCAGAACATCCGGGCGGCCATATATAAAATCATTGAACCTGAAAAAAGTCCGGTGCGATGAGAGGAAATGAAAATTCTTTAATTCTTGCTGCTCCAATTGGGGGTAATAGGCTATTGATATTTGAATGGTATTGAAAATGAGATGTTCGTTTTTAAATCGAACACCCAGACCGTACCCTTGATAAAGTCTTCTGCTGAGCAGAGAATTATCGGAAGTGCCGATCCAGGCGAAGTCCGCAAAAACAACACCTGCCATCTGAAAGCCGAAAAATTCCCACGGTGTAAAAATATTGGCTTCATAATTCATCGTTAATTTTTGGGTGCCCCGGAGTTCTTCTTTTTTTATTCCCCGCAATCCGTCATTTTCATTCACATAGATCCATTCTCCACTTCTCCTGTTAAGGCCCAGCGTAAGTCGGTTCCAGAGATATTGGCGTATCATAAATTTACCGACCGGGAGCATATTGGTAAAATAAAGGAAATCAGCCTGCATCACTCCCTGGTCCCACTTCGTGCCATTATAATATGAACCGGCATTGAGGCCTCCGCGTATATAGCCCAGCACAGAGCTATATTTTGCTGCAGAAACGGAAAAGCCACCGTACAGTCGATTGGTTATACTGCCATCTTCATATCCTGCAACTACCGAGATAAGACTTCCTTCCGGTACATCCTCCGTTTTTCCAAATCCAAATACATGATTATCCTGATAAAACTTGCGCTTTGAAAAACCTGCTCCAACCAGATAGAACCAGGAATTTTGGTATGCTTCAGGTGGAATTTCGTAGTGCTGCGGTTTTTGGTTGTACTCTGACCTGATTACTCTTGCTGCCAGAATCTGCAGCAGGCGTTCATCGCGTTTTTCCTCATTTCCGGCCGTAAGGGAGTGGCCAAACCAGAAATCCTGTACGTTCAGCACCGACTCGCCCTCAAAGTAAACGGTATCAAACTGATATTGGTCAAGGTGCTTTCGCGAGTATGCACTGAGGCCCCCGGCCCATTTAGTTTCGTAAGAATAAAAACCTCTGTCAATGTTGAACCCATATATCGTTTGCAGTTCATCTCTTAAAAAGAAGCCCCGCCCGCTCACATAGCTCCTGCGAATGTTGGGCATAATATATTCCGCATTGTAGATCCAGTTTAAATCCTGGCGATTCAGGTAAGAAAGACCGCCATTTATCAAATGTCCATATCCAAGAAAATTAAAGTCCGTGGCTTTCAGATCTCCAGTATGCCGGTTAAAGTCATAACCACCTTCTCCGGTTATAGACCATGTATCCTGGATCAGGACGACCACATCCACTCCTGATGAATCGGCATTTTCCACGATCACCCTGGCATCATATACAAATTCATTTAACCTCAACAATCTCTCGCTTTCAGCAAAGCTGATGGGGTCAGCCGCATCACCTTCTTCAAACAGCAGGAAATCCCGCACCTTCCTTTCCCTCGTTTTTATGTGAATAAAATTTCCGGCTTTCTGAAGGATGCTTCGGGCCTCCTGATCCGGTTTCTCCAGAGTGGGCCCAAAAACGTCCAGCACTTTTACTTCTACGCTTCTTATCGGAAGCCCCTTATATTTTTCGTAAGGCTCATCACTGGTTTTGAAGGTATCCTGCTCAGCCACCCCTGTATGAGAAACGTTTTGGGTAACCAAAACTGACCGGACCAGCCTGCCTAAAATATTCGGCTTTTCTGCAAGATCTTCCAGCTTGTTGAATACCTTATCCTCCAATGTTGAAGCAGGTGTATCAAGTGGCAATGGTTCAGGACCAAAAGGAGGTGTATCCAACGGCATTGGATCTGGCAGAATTGGAGGCGTGTCAACCGGCAATGTCTTCATAGCGTTGCCTTCCTGCGCCCATGCGGTGCAGTTTACCATCATGGCAATCAGCAGATATGATATCGGGTGTTTTAGGGTCAACCTTCTTCTAATAAGTAAATAACAAAAATCACAAGGGATGTTTCCGGCATTTTATACACCTTCCGGTAGCAAAAGTCCTTTTGTATTGTATTTAGTTCGCCTTTCTTTTGCATCCTTTATGGCAAAAACGATACGTCTCTTTTACTTTATTACGCTCTTCTCCCTGTTCAGCGGAACCCTAATGGCCCAGGTAGTAAATATTGAAAGCCAACGCCTGAATAAAGGCAAAGATGGTTTGGCCGGAACAATAGATCTTAATCTTAGCTGGACGCACACGGTAACGGATGTGCTTCAAACCGGGAACAAGATACAGGTTCAGTATCTTAAAGGCAGAAGTAAAATTTTAATGTTGAGCGATCTGACGATCATAAGAACCAACACAACCGACCTGATCAATAACGGCTTCCAGCATCTTCGATACAATTATCAGCACAAACGCTGGCTCATCTGGGAAGCCTTCACGCAGATACAGTATAACCAGGTACAGAAGCTGGATTTGCGCGGTCTGGCCGGGACCGGCCCGCGCTTCAGATTTGTGCAGAATGATACCGTGTCATTACATATTGGTACATTATACATGTATGAATACGAAGAACTAACTGAGGGGCTGCCTCTGGAAAGAAACCACCGGCTTAGTTCGTATGTATCCTTTGATCTCGAAATAACGGATAAGGTGAATATTGATCATATAACTTATTATCAGCCTGTGATCACCCATTTTAACGATTTCCGGGTATCCTCTGAGCTCGTTGTTACCTTTAAGATCACCAGGCGCCTGACGTTTGGTGTGAAAGGCAATTACGTTTATGACAGCCGCCCTCCCCCTGAAATACCCGGAAACACCTATGAATTCAAAAACTCACTCGGTTACCGGTTTTGACCCGATTTGTAAACAACCTTTGATAAACCCGCTTCGTCAGGTTGAGGAGCAGTAAATGAGATGGCCGGAAATTTTCATTCTATGCCGCCAAAAAATTCAACCTGTTTTAACCAAACTCAAGAAATGACACTAAGAATTATCCTGATATTATTAATGAGTGGAGCATGGTGCTATGCTGATGCACAATCCCACAAACAACTGGTGAAGTCCGGTCTCGAGAAATATGAAGAACAGGACTTCAAAGGAGCATTCGAAGATTTTACGGCAGCTATTGAAATGGAGCCTGAAGAAGGTGAAGCCTACTATTACCGGGGCCGGGTAAGATACATCTGGCGACAGCTTGACGAAGCGGAAGAAGACCTGACCCGAGCTTCGGATCTTGAGGATGATTATTATGATGCCTATTATCTCCGCTCTTCTGTTTACCTGCTAAAAAAGGAGCCCAAAAAAGCCCTGACGGATCTGATGATTGCCGGAAATATCCGTGAAGATGATCCTGACCTTTACATCGTTCGAGGTTATGTGCTCAGCATTCTGAGAGATCCTTTGGCGGCCATTGATGATTTTAACCGCGCTTTGGAAATAGATTCTACAGCCGGAAGAGCCTACTACCACCGGGGGGTCAGTTACTATGCCCTCGAATACTATGAAAAGGCAGCATCTGATTTTACAAAAGCGTTGCGTCACGACACCACGGAACAAGACGTTCACTATAACCGGGGACTATCCTATTTCATGATGGGAAAACTTGAACTTGCCGTGAATGATTTTGAAATGGCTACAAAGGCAACACCCAATGATCCCATGCCATTCAGCAGCCTTGGCATTGTGCTATACGAACTGGGGCGACATGAGGAAGCTGTGGTAAGTTTTACCGAGGCTATTGCTATTGACGACAAGAACGCTGAAGCCTACTTTAACCGAGCTGCCGCATTTGAAGAAATTAACCAATATGACATGGCCCTGGAAGACTACAATAAAGCTATCACTCTGGATCCGACTAATCCTGAGATTTATAATAACAGAGGTTCACTATATAATCGTTTGAAATCTTATGCCCTTGCTATGGATGATTTCAACGAGGCCTTGCGCCAGGATAATGACTTTTCTATGGCCATCTTCAACCGCGGAATTAACTATTTGAGCATGGAAGATTATGAAAATGCAGAAAAAGATTTCACGCGTGTGATTCAACTTACTCCTGACGATGGCGCAGCATTTCTAAACCGGGGAAATGCGCTTTTAAACCAGAAAAAGCTTGAAGAAGCATGTGAAAATTTCAGCAGAGCCAGAGAATTAGGTACGCAAGAAGCCTCTGAACTGCTAAGGCTATATTGTGAATAATATTTTTATAGCGGTTTAATACCGGTTTCTTACAGATAGAAAAGACAGGCATACCGCGACAATCCTTGACTTGACTGGCTTTCGATTTAAATTGCAGTCGGAAAACTTAAATACTTCAAGTCATGAAAAATAGAAATTCGATTACCGCAATTCTGATCACCGTACTTTTCACCTCGCTGAACTTCCAGTCTTTAGCACAGAAGCCGCAGGATTGGATGGCGAAGGGAAACAAAAGCATTGAACGTGGAGACTACAAGGATGCTGTTTCCAGTTTTACGAATGCCATTCATAAAAAACCGGATTATGCTGAAGCCTATCTTTACCGGGGATTGGCACGCGCTAAAAGCGGAAGCCTTGATATGGCACTCTATGATTTAACCAAAGCCATTGAGCTGGATTCGTCTAACCACCAGGCCTATTACTATCGCGGAGTGGTGCATGAAAAGAAAGAACTTTACGATAAGGCAATAGCAGATTTTGAGGCGACTACTGTTTATACAGGAGACAACTCAAAGGCTTATTATAACCTCGGAGTATTGTATGGCTACCGCAAAGATTTTAATAAGGCATGTGAAAACTGGCGTATGGCCGCAGAACTCGAAGATCCGGATGCAGCATCACTAGTTTCCCGTCACTGCAATTAAAACTTGGCTGCACCTGTGTAAATTCAGCTATTGCTGGATGCAGTATTTCCCTTGAAATACTCATTCACCATATTCTCAAAGGCAGTCTCGAAAGCATCAATAGCCCTGTTTTTTCTCCTGAACTCCTGTAATGTACCTTTCTGAAGTGATTGGCAGGGCATCCCTTTTTTCTCTAGCCAGAGCTTCAGCCATTTCAGCAATTCAGACTCGGTAAAGCTCATGGCATTAATGTACATATCGGTTCCATTAATCCAATAGTCCCTATCGCTCAGATTTTTCATCACCTGATGAAAAAGTGTAGGATGAAATAGCTCTTCATCCTGCCCTCCGAAAAATCCAATACTCGTAATGGTAATCCAATATGTCACCGATTTGCTGTTTTCACCTAGTATGTAGATGTCCTCGGAAGTGCTGATTTCCTTTCGGAGATTATGCGGTATATAATACTTCCACTTCATTTTACTTCCATTACCCCCTTTTAGATCTTGCTAACATGAAAGCGGTTTTTGGGTTTAATTGTTTGAATTGAGCGGAAGGTTGCATACCTCAAAGTGATAAAGTACTGCTTCTGCGTAACCCGGTTTCTCCCGATTACATTTCTTAACCGATGCAGTTTGAATTCTCAGGCTTTCTTTTTAGATTTGATCATCCGTTAGAAAATTTGTCAGACAGGATACGTGGCTAAAATCCACAGAACCGGGGGTATTTATTAGGTTATTCACCTATTCATCAACTGCCGCTTTAAAAGATGATCCTCTTTTAAAAGAAATACTCCCGGTTTTTTCTTTTCATACCCGATTTATTTAGTTTCTTCGTTCCTTTTAAAGTTCTGTTATCAACCAATCGTCTGTTATGGAAAAACTTAAAATTGACCGGGATGTATTCGAGAACATGCATCAGTGGCTGATCAAGGAATTTGGAGAACGGTATGAAAACGTTTCCCTGGATACACCGCTGGATTTTGACATTGAAGATTTTTTACCTGATCTGCAAGACCGGTTCTTCCCTGGAACCCAATCCGTGTCACTCTCCGAGTTGCTGCAAAACAAGAAACTGAACAGCATGCTGGACAGCGGAAATACGAACGTCTACAACGTGTTAATACAAATTAAGAATGTAGGCATGCTCACCTTCTACATTCAAAACCTCCAAAAAATCCTTCCCATATTTTACCGGAACAAGATTATACAAGACCTGCGCAATTATTTTCAGGAACATTTTGAAAGCAGGAAAAAGGATGTTCCTGAAAACAAATTGAATGGCAATCATAAGAAAGCACTCTTTAGCGCCCCTATTGATGTTTACCTTGAACTTGCGCAGAAGTGTAACAACTTCAAGGAATTGCTTGTGGGAGAAATGACAATGATGGAAAGTTTTAAAAATGTCTTTACCACCCATGTCATCCTGCTAAATGCACTGGACTACCTGGCACTGGAATCCAAAGACGAGGATTATGACAAGAAAATGACAATCCTGAGAAGTGCTCTTCTCGTCTCTACAACAAAAATGTCAGAACTTTTTGCGAAAATGCACCGGTAGCATAATTTCCCGGCTCTAATTTCAGAAGCACCTTGTACAAGAACTATGACCGAAATTTTAAAGGAATCACTCCCATCCTTTTATCTGTTCAAAAATCTCCATCTCAATGAACCTTACTATGTCGACACAAGCATTGAGTCGTATGAGTGGTTGAAGAAAGGAGATTCAGTTGAAGAACTTCAAAGGCAAATTCCCCCACCACATTATCCTGAGGATGAAGAGAAACTTGAACTCTTCCGTATGAAGTTCGGTGATGTTATTCCTGAGGATGAAGATGATTACTACTTTGATGATACACCTGTACAACTCGATGATGAGGTTACCGACAGAGATATTTTCGATGATAGTTACACTATCCTCTGGATATGTCCACCCGATAAAGAGACCATCATATCGGAAATTTTAACGCACCTTAAGCATAAAACCCGCAATCATCTTGATCCGGTTGACACACGTGATCTCCTGGAAGTATGGGAAGATTTCCTTGATCGAATCTTCATTTATACTGATGACAGCAAAGCCTTTGGATCGCAGCTTGTGAGCGAAGTGAAGGATGAATTGCCACGCAGGATCAATCAATTGCCAAACGGCCCCACTGACGCGACCTGGGAAGAATTTGAAATGGAACTGCTCTAAGATACCGGATTCAGCACCACACTGAAAACTGTAATGGAGGTCATGTCCCTGCCATAGTTCAGTTTATCCAGCGCATCATAAATATTTTTTGCCCGGAAATAGGAGGTATGAAGTTCATTGCTGCCACGCGCCATCCATTGAATGGTATATGAGTTCTCTTTATCTCTGTAGGTTTTGATATAATGCATCATCTTTTCCAGCGCATCCTTCTTGTCAACGCCTTCTTCAGTATGAAACAAAAATGACTGATTATGACGCGGGTTCACCGTAACCAGATCAAGCCTGGTAAGCTCCCCTTTCTGCTGAAAATCAAATATCACCTCATCTGATCCCAAACCCAAATATTCCCGCACTCCCTTTTGCAACCGCGACACTTCTACATTTCTATCTTCTTTGATATTGCTCATCATTCTGTAAATATTTTAGATTTGATCCAAATATTGGCGATCTTTCTGTATTTTGTTGAGAAGGATTAGCCTCTGGTTTTGTTCAATATATGTCAAGACGCAAATTTTAGTAAACATGTGTACGCTTACTTATATTCCTGGAAAAAACGGAAACTACCGGATTGCCTCCAACCGGGATGAAGGAGACGCGCGTACCCCCTCCCTGCCGCCTGGAATTATTGAAATGGCCGGGCAAAAGCTTCTCTACCCAAAGGACCCTGACGGAGGCGGAACCTGGCTTGCCATTTCTGAGCAGGGAAGGCTGGCTTGCTTGCTGAATGGAGCTTTCGGCAGGCACCTCCATCAACCCCCTTATCGCATGAGCCGGGGATTAGTGGTGCTTCAGCAATTCATGCTCCCCGGTCCTTGTCATTTTTATGCAGATTATCCATTATCAGGTATTGAGCCTTTTACGCTGGTGATTGTAGAACCAAAGCCAAAAATCAATATCACGGAAATAAAATGGGATGGCTCACAAAAGCATTTGCGCTGGGTAGATCCGGAACGCCCGCAGATCTGGTCATCTGAAATGCTGTACGACCCTGCTGACATACAGCACCGGCACACGCTCTTTAGCGACTGGCTGAAGGAAAAAACCGGGGAACCATTCCCGCTTCGCAAATTTCATTTATTCGGGAGAGACAATCCTGAGATCCGGGGGATTTTCAAAAACAAAAGCGGTCCTGTTGCTACGGTAAGCCTTACTTCTGTTGAAATAAGAGATAAGGTGGCAGCAATGAAACATGAAAACTTTCTCACAAATTCAGAAAGCGAAATACGCTTGCCGCTGATGACTGAAGGATGAGTGTAACTTAAAATTTCGCCTCCTTACACATCCATTTAGCCTGACAGATGTTATCCCTTCATCAATTCAAAAAAATAAAAAAATGAATCATTATTCCAAAAAAATTTTCCAGGGCATCTTTATGATGTTGCTTATGATTTCTGTCACCTCTTGCGTATCTACAAAGAAATATAATGAAATGGAGGCCGCCAGAATCGAATGCGAGGTGCGCGAAACCGAACATTTGGCAAGGATTGATAATCTTGAAGCCAGGGCTACAGCGCTGGAAGAGGATACGGCCGGAATGGGAGATAAATATCGTTTGCTTCAGAATGAAGTAGAGCGATATGTGGCCACATCATCTGCTGAAAAAGTGGAATTGCTGAATGAACTGAAGCAAAAGGAAGCGGAACTCAATGCAAAGGAACAAACTCTGGCCGATCGTGAAGCCAGGATGAAAGAGCTGCAGGAAATGATAAGTCAGCAACGGAGAGCAGCATCAGAACTTCTGAACCGTGTGCAAAATGCCCTGACAGGTTTTAACAGCGAAGAACTATCTGTGGAAAACCGGAATGGCCGCGTATACGTATCACTTTCAGAAAAGCTGCTTTTCCAATCCGGCAGAACGAATGTGGATCCAAAAGGCAAAGAGGCCCTGGAAAAACTAGGGGACGTCCTGAAAAAGAATCCTGACATTGACATTCTCGTAGAAGGCCATACAGATACGGTTCCCATTAAAACTCCAAAATTTGAGGATAACTGGGATTTGAGCGTACAGCGAGCAACTTCCATCACTCGTATTCTTGAAGGCAGCGGAGTAGACCCCAAAAGAATCACTGCAGCTGGCCATGGCCAGTATTATCCTGTAGCTCCAAACACTACTGCTGAAGGACGCGCCAAAAACCGAAGGACCGAAATTATCCTGCAACCCAAGCTTGACCAGCTTTATGAACTCATTCAGCGAAGTGGCTCTGCGGCATCAGACAGATAATAACCGGGCAACCCTATTGAGGTAGCTAACATCTCAGGGTAAAAGCTACTTTTGAGGAATGAAGTATTTATTACCATTTATCCTTTTCTCGGCTCTTTCGACTTTGCCACTTGCCGCACAAAACTTTGAGGAGAAAAAACCCGCCCAATTAATTCTGAAATTCGCACCGCTGAGCTTTGTGGATTTGGTTACGCCCAACTATCATCTTGGCTTGGAATACCGGCCAGCGGAAAGCCTGGGACTTGAAGTGAACGTGGGCATAAAAACCCCGCTTGCCAACAGTGTAGGTAACGCTTCAAATGTGGATCTCTTTAAAATAAGGGAAGAGATCCGGTACATCTTTGCCCCCCGAAGCAGAATCCCCTTTTACCTGGCTTTTGAAGGTTTTGGCGTTTGGCAGTCCTTTAATATGGTCAATGGTAATTTCCTGGATGCAGAGGGACAGCGAATCTGGTATGAAGAAGCGGAAGTTGATCGTAAGGTGGCAGGTTATACCCTGAAATACGGATTGCTGTTGCCATCCACAAAATCACGCTTTGGTTGGGAAATGTATGTAGGCCTGGGCATCCGCAAGGTCAGAACCCATTATAACATTATTACACCAAGACCGAACACTATGGTTTTTTGGGAAAATTTCCAGATTTTTAATGTAGTTGATCTCAATGAAGGTCCAACTATAAAAGGACATTTTGCTTTAAACATAAAACTTACGTATGCACTATTATAATTCAGGTTTGGACCAGAAAAGTAATTCCACTTCTTTTAGAACTTTTTGGATTCCTTGCAAATCTTAAATCCAAGAGTAGCTTTCTTATTTATAATCATTATAAATTAGGTACCTTTGCGGTAAAATTCAGGGCCACGGAAGGCCATTATTTATGGCAGTTGAAACCACCGTTAAATCAAGCATAGTCATACGTTTTGCCGGAGATTCAGGAGATGGAATCCAGCTCACAGGCACCCAATTTACCAATACCACCGCGATGGCGGGCAACGATCTGGGTACTTTCCCTGATTATCCCGCTGAGATTCGCGCACCTGCCGGAACAATCGCGGGAGTTTCAGGATTTCAGATAAACTTTGGAAGCGATGCAATCCACACCCCAGGCGATTTTTGCGATGTGCTGGTGGTGATGAATGCGGCTGCGCTCAAAGCCAACCTCCGCAACCTGAAAAAAGGCGGGATCATCATTGCCAACGAGGATGGGTTTGATGCGAAAAATTTGCGGCTGGCGCAATATGAGGATGGAGAAAATCCAATTAAAGACGGCAGCCTCAGCGAATATGCCCTATACACCCTGCCCGTTACCAAGCTGACTCGGGAGGCGCTGAAAGAATTACCCCTGAGCACAAAGGAAGCAGACCGCAGCAAAAATATGTTTGTGCTGGGGATGCTCTACTGGCTTTACAACCGTGATCCTGAAAAAACGGTAAATTTTCTAAAGCAAAAATTCAAAAACAATAGCATTATAGAGGAGGCCAATATCAGCGTATTAAAAGCCGGCTACCACTATGGTGAAACGGCTGAGATCTTCAATGGCCGCTACGATGTAAAACCTGCCAAAATGCCCAGCGGCACCTACCGGGGTATTACCGGCAATCAGGCCACAGCTTATGGCCTCATCGCGGCTTCGCAAATAAGCAAGGCAAAATTGTTCTACGGCTCCTACCCTATTACTCCCGCGTCTGATATACTTCACGTGCTTTCACGCCACAAAAATTTTGGCGTAATGACCTTCCAGGCCGAGGATGAAATAGCTGCAATTTGCTCTGCCATTGGCGCTTCCTATGGCGGAAGTTTAGCCGTTACGGCATCCTCCGGTCCGGGCATAGCGCTAAAAACAGAGGCCATAGGGCTGGCAGTGATGCTTGAAATTCCCCTAGTGGTGGTGAATGTGCAACGCTCCGGGCCTTCAACAGGAATGCCCACCAAAACTGAGCAGGCCGACCTGATGCAGGCGCTGTATGGCAGAAACGGTGAAGCGCCTGTCCCGGTTATTGCGCCCCGCTCCCCATCGGATTGCTTTAACGCAGTCTATGAAGCTTGCCGCATCGCGATCCGTTTTATGACGCCTGTATTTTTTCTGAGTGATGGCTATTTGGGAAATGGCGCGGAACCGTGGAAGTTTCCTAAAGCTTCGGAACTGCCAGCGATCCCTTTGCAGTATGCAAAGCCGGAAGACCGGACCAACGGGAAATACTTTCCTTACCAACGGGATGAATTATTGGTGAGGAAATGGGCGGTTCCCGGCACAAAGGGCCTGGAGCACAGGATTGGCGGCCTGGAAAAGGAAGACGTAACCGGTGATATTTCTTATGATCCTGAAAACCATGAAAAGATGGTGAAGATCAGGGCACAAAAAATTTCCAACATCGCGGATTTTATTCCTGAACAAAAAATAGAAGTAGGACCGACAAAAGGCAGGATGCTGCTCCTCGGTTGGGGTTCCACTTTTGGAACTCTGAAAACGGCAGTGCAACAACTCAATGAAGAAGGATACAGCGTTGCCCACACACATCTCTCATACCTGAACCCGCTGCCAAAGAACCTGGGAGAGATTCTGGCAAACTATGAAATGATTGTTGTGCCCGAAATAAATGATGGCCAGCTTGTAAACATTATCCGCAATAAATTTTTGGTGGATGCCATTCGATTCACGAAAATACAGGGCCTTCCTTTTCATGTAAATGAGGTTAAAAACAAAGTGCTTTCGTTGTTAGAATAGGAATGATAAAGACAAGCCATAACCCAAACGTAGCGCTCATCAGCGTAAGGAATAGCATTGCGCTCAATAACATTGGAATCTATGGCGTTCGATTTAAAACTTGCAGTATTGAGCCATTCCACAAAATCCTGGTAAATTTTCGCGCAAGCGAAAATACTCCCCCATCGAGGGGGATAAAGAGGGGTGTTGCTGCCCCGAGACACCCAATTTCCCTAACCCCCCGAAAGCCTGAAAGAAGCAAAACATCATGTCCCAACATATAACTGAAGATATAGCCGCTAAGCTGAATGATACTTTCACCAGCAAAGATCTCGTCACTGACCAGGACGTGCGCTGGTGCCCGGGCTGTGGCGATTATTCTATATTAAAACAAGTTCAAACAGTTTTGCCCCAACTACCGGGAAAGCGCGAAGACATCGTCTTTATTTCCGGAATTGGATGCTCCAGCCGCTTTCCGTACTACATGGATACCTTCGGAATGCACTCAATCCATGGGCGGGCAACTGCCGTAGCCAGCGGCCTGAAGATGACGCGACCGGAACTTAACGTATACATTATTACAGGTGATGGCGATGCACTTTCCATAGGCGGCAACCACTTCATCCATCTGCTGAGGCGCAACCTGAATGTGAATATTTTGCTGTTCAACAACGAGATATATGGCCTCACCAAAGGCCAGTACTCCCCTACTTCGCAGGAAGGGCTGATCACCAAGTCCAGTCCGCTGGGGGCGCTGGACCATCCTTTCAACCCCGCTGCCCTTTCGCTCGGTGCTGACGGAACATTTGTAGCCCGCTCAATGGACCGGGATCCAAAGCACCTCCAGGCCATGTTGAAGCGTACCGCTGAACACAAAGGCACCTCGATGCTGGAGATTTATCAGAACTGCAACGTGTTTAATGATGGCGCTTTCTTCATCTTTACTGACAAAGGCACCAAGCAACAGGAGACCGTTTTCGTGGAGCATGGCCAGCCGCTGCTTTTTGGGGAAAATCATAGCAAAGGAATCAGGCTGCAAAGCGGTAAACCTGAAGTCGTGGACATGACTACAGG
This sequence comes from Bacteroidia bacterium, assembly GCA_040880525.1. Classification (NCBI taxonomy): domain Bacteria; kingdom Pseudomonadati; phylum Bacteroidota; class Bacteroidia; species Bacteroidia bacterium. Next base: position 2,601 of record JBBDIG010000033.1, on the reverse strand, counting down.
TGAATTCTCCGCTGACGATCTTTGGATTCACAATGAGCAGGACGGCTACAAAGCGCATCTACTCGCCCGCCTGTTTGACAATCCCGAACAGGAAGGCCACCTCCCCCGCCCTTTTGGAGTCTTCTACGCCATTGACCGTCCCTGTTACGAAGATGCGGTGCAAGCGCAATTATCTGTAGCTACAGAAAAACTGGGTGAACCGAACCTGGATAAACTGCTGAGCGGAAGGGAGACCTGGGAGGTGAGGTAAGGAGGATATATTTACCTGTATCATAGATGTTCAACCCAGGAAGAATACCAATTGCTTCTCACCTTTAATAATGGTGAAAAACGGTTGTTTGATGTGTCGCCTTATTTTAATATGGGAATATTCAAAGAACAAAAAGACCTATCTCTTTTCAAAACAGTTAGAGTAAGCTTCGATACCATTCAGTGGGCCAATGAAGCAGACTTTGACCCGGAGATATTGTATGAGAAATCCCTACCCTACACTTCAATTTAACAGTATCACCCTCAAGATTTTCAGTTCCGGGTAGGTATTCTGCGGCAATAGGGAATGCGTCAGTCGTTTAAACTGATTAACCGGCAATAATCAGTTGTGGATGCTATACGGGTTTGTCGCAACAAAAATGATGGCCATTGAGATTAATAGAAACTTCCGCAATGGCCATAGGCCATAAAAAGAGCCTACTATTCCTGAGTTATATTAAACGGCTTCTTGTGTCTTCTATGCTTTCTGCAGCCTCTGCCCGGAAAGACACAAAAAACTGAGGTTGCTTTCCAACCATCTCGGTAAAGTGCCGCACTTTAGTATAAATGTATCCATGAAACCAAAACCTGATTGACAAGTTGGCTGGGGGGCAATTAACTTAAACCAGGTTCTCTTTGGATAAATTTTTTATTTCAATTTTCAAAAAACTAAATATGAAAAAGACAACACAAGTTATTTTAACTATTTGCTGTCTGCTGCTTTTTACGGACGGCATTGCACAGCAGGGAAGCAGATTCATGGGCCTGACAAAACTCGGAAAGCAGGACAGCCAGACAGAAACTAAGCAGCGGCAAAACAAGAAAGCTAACCCTGACCCGTTTGAAATCATTGTGTTTAGCCCGACTGGAAATGGATTTGATACCATGCAGAATATCAGGTTTTGGTACAATGCTGCCGGAGAAATCATCTCTACCCAGACCGGGGTTTTTGCAGCAGGAAAATTTGAGCCCGTATCTAAGGATACTTTGATTTATAATTCAGCAGGTAAATTATCGGTGACCCTCACCCGGATAAATATGGGACAGGGATGGGTTAATAACTTGAGAATTCAAAGATTTTACAACCCGAACGGAGAACTAGAGGAAGAACTTTACCAATTATGGGATGAAGATTCAGGAAGTTGGGAATTGCTGAATGGCACAAAAACACTTTACACTTATGATGATAATGACAGGCCCATTGAGGTAGAGCATCAAAGTAAATTTGCAGGGCAAACCAGTTACATTCCAAATCAAAAGGATATAATCACCTATGGCAGTAATGATGAGCCGAAAGAAGTAGAAGTTTATGTTTATGACGTAACCTCGTCATCCTGGGAGTTAGAGACGAAGACTATTAATATTATCTGGCACAAATGGACAGGTAGCCTGGATATGGAAAACCTGTTATTAGAATCTGCTGAAAGCGTTTATTGGGATGGCTCCCAATGGCAAAAGGATGCAAGGATTACAGCGGCTTACAATGACGAAGATTATCCATTGGAGCAGACTATTGAGGTTTGGAATGGGAGCGCTTATATTGGTGAATCCCGCGAAACATATTCCTATGACGCACATGGAAATCCGTTGACATATATTGAGGAGGAGTATATTAATTTTATATCAGCATGGGATACGTTGGCGGCTACCAAGCATGAATATGAGTACAATGCCGATAACAGCATTGATACAGAGGTGCTGTGGGAATTTGATAATGGTGAATGGAGCAGGGTAGTTAAATTACTTTACCTTTATTCTCCCATATCAGGTATCGCCCAAAAAAGGGTTCAATCCTCCTTCAAAGTTTACCCAAACCCGGTTGTCGATTTGTTGAACCTTGACCTGACGAATGATGACTTTACCGTAACAATTACCGATCTCACCGGCCGCCCCGTTTTGCAGGCGAGGAATGAAAAAAGACTCGCGGTTGGGCATCTCAAAACAGGTATTTATCTGGTACACATTGCCAGTGAAGATGGCATTGCCACCTCAAAGTTTATCAGGAACTAAGAATTATCTGCATTAGTTGAAAGCCCCTATCCGGTTGGAGCGGGGCTTTTTGTTTTAGTTTGCCAGAAATGTGATATTTCTGGCAATGGTCACCTTCTGGATTCCTGGGTTATTTAAAAAAATATTTCACCTGTTTTTGGCAGGCAAGCCGTGGAAGAAATACAGCTTAGGTTTGGTATAAATAAACGCTATTAAGCTTCACTAATTATTAGCATCTGCACGGACCAATTCTAAATATTTCAATAAAATGCAGTTAATATTTAAAAATATATAGGATATTATTTCTTAGGACTGGTAACGAAATAATCTATACAATATGAGGCTTGATTTTATAATTCCACT